>JAGWNA010000023.1 GCA_028871555.1 Lysobacteraceae bacterium | reverse complement strand
ACGGTGCGACAGGCGTTGGTGATGTGCCGCGCGGTGCCACCGTGCCGGAAGGGCAGAACACCATCGTCAACCACATCCGCGCCACGGACATCGTCGGCCTGGCGAACACGCAGTATGGCGAGGTGCGGGAATACGCGACGACGGACGATCTGCGCTTCACACTGGCATCGGCGGATAGTGGTCTGGCCCAGGTGCTGGATACGATCTTTGAAGCGGCGAATCTCCTCCCCGGAGCCACGCACAGCATCGATTATTTCGTTGGCGACAACTCCGTTCTCACGCAGGAAAACGAGAAGCGCTACGAGGATTACCAGAACGCATTCGATCTGTATCGCGACCGCCTGCAGGTGGGTGCAGGTGCGCTGAAATCACTTCTGATCCCCACCCTCGCGAACGCGGGTCTTCTTGAAAGCTACCTTGCCAACAAGACGATCAATCTTTTCATCGGCAGCACTACCGAGGATGCTTCGAACAAGGCCGATCCGGCGTACATGCGGGGCACGCTGAATGCCGATACGCTGACAGGCGGGAGCGACGCGGACCTGATCTTCGGGGACGACGGCGCGGATGTGCTCTACGGGAACGGTGGCAACGACAGTCTGTATGGCGGGAGTCAGGACGATTACCTGGATGGCGGAGCGGGCAGTGATCTGCTGGAGGGCGGCGATGGACACGACCGTTACAATTTCTCGATCGACGACCTTGCCGCGGTGCCGGGAAGCCTCGATGTCGTGAGCGACAGCGATGGCGACGGGCAGATCGAGATCGACAACAATGTGTTCTCCGTGGGCCAGCGGCTTTCGGCCACCACGTGGTCCTCGCTGGATGGCAAGTTCATCCTCAGCGCGGATCTTTCGGAGGCCGCGCAAACGTTGACGACCCGGAACAAGGCGAGCGGCAGCACGATTCTGATCAAGGACTGGAGCAACGGTGCGCTCGGCATCGAGCTGGGTGGCGACATCACGACGCCCTCGACGACCCCCCTGACGGGTGACGACGACCTGTTCGGTCACGGCGGCAACAACAGCGGTGACGACAAGCTCACCGCGTTGGCCGGCAACGACGGCCTTTCCGCAGGGGCGGGCAGCGACTACCTCGATGCGGGCGACGGCAACGATCTGATGTTCGGCGGCAGCGGCAACGACACGCTGCTGGGCGGGCTCGGGGCCGACATCATTATCGATGATTCCGAGTTCGCGGACATGCAGGACTGGAGCGACGACGTCGGCGCCGACGGCAAGAGCCAACGCCAGCGTGAGGAAGACAACATCCAGCAGCTCGGCGCCGCGGTCATCGCGCAAGGAAAGGGCTGGTACGTCTACACCTCCGCGGATGGCGCGGACACGGTCTACAACATCGTTACGGCCGACGGTAGCCAGGTGCTCGATCCCGCTGCATCGCCGAGCGGCGACGATCGCATCGACGGTGGTGATGGCGATGATGTCATCTGGTCCGGCGAAGGCAACGACACGGTCCATGGAGGAGCCGATGCCGACTACCTCGACGGCGGCGCGGACGACGATGTGATCTACGGGGGCGACGGCGCCGACAAGATCTGGGGAGACACCCCGGCCAGACAGGTGACGGAAGGCAGCGCACCCTCCGTGGTTTCCGCCGCTGCGCAGAAGAACGGCAACGACATCCTCTACGGCGGCGCAGGCAACGATACCGTCGATGGCGGCGGCGGCAACGATCTGATCGATGGTGGCGACGGGGCGGACCTGTTGCTCGGCAACGGCAACCCGGAAGCCGTGGACCCGGACGACCCGGATATCGACGTCATCGACGGCGGTATCGGCAACGACACGATTTTCGGGGATGACGGCAACGATACCGTTCACGGCGGTGCCGATGACGATCTGATTTCGGGTGATGATGCGAATGCGAACACCCGCGACGGCAATGACCGGCTGTATGGCGATGCCGGGAACGACACGATCACCGGCGATGGTGGCGACGACACGATCTACGGCGGCATCGGCGACGATTCGATCATGGGCGACTCGAATCTCATCGACGGCAGCCGCCACGGCGACGACATCCTCTACGGTGAAGACGGTAACGACTCCATGGCCGGTGGTGGCGGAGACGACATCCTGTTGGGGGGTGACGGCAATGACTTGATGCACGGCGACAATGACGAATCCGTGCTCGATGTCCAGTACCACGGCAACGATTACGTCGAAGGCGGCAAAGGCGAGGATACGCTGTACGGCGACAGCGGCGATGACACGCTTTCGGGCGGTGCGGATGCTGATGTGCTCAGCGGCGGCAAGGGAAACGACGTCCTTTATGGCGGTGACGATAATGATCAGCTGACCGGCGACGAAGGCGACGACAGGCTCGAAGGCGGCGACGGCAACGACAGCTTGTGGGGAGAATCCGGCGGCGATGTCTTGTACGGCGGAGACGGCGATGACCTGATCATGGGCGATGACCCGAACCTTCCGGCCGAGCAGCAGGGCAACGATGTCATCTACGGCGAGTCTGGCAATGACAGCATGTACGGCGGTGGCGGCAGCGACCGGCTCGACGGAGGGACGGGGGCCGATCAGCTGTTCGGCAACGACGGCAACGATCTGCTCGTCGGCGGCGATGGCGACGATGTGCTTGACGGCGGCGCCGGTAATGATCGGCTGGTCGGCGGCAACGGCAACGACACCTTCGTCTTCGAGAAGAATTCCGGCTACGACACGATCGAGAGTTCCGGCGAGGACGGGGCCACGGACATCGTTCAGTTCGGCGCCGGCATCACGGCCTCGGGCGCCCGGTACCAGCTCGTCGGCGACGATCTGAATATCACCGCCGACGGTGGCGGCGGGCTTCTTGTCGAGGACTTCTTCGCGCCCACGAACTCGACGGAGCTGCATTTCGACGACGGCACGGTGGTCGGCAAGGACCAGTTGGCGGCCTCGCTGAATCTGCCTTCGCCGATCACCGGCGGTGGCGGCATCGACGGTACCGATCATGTCGACCGTATCTATGGCGGCGCGGGAGACGACACGCTCCGCGGCTATCAGGGCGATGACTTCCTGTCGGGTCTGGGTGGGGACGACACGCTGTACGGCGGCCCCGGCGACGACATCATGGAGGGCGGCACCGACAACGATACCTACTACGTCGGTGGCGGCATGGACACCATCATGGGCCTGGGTGACGCCGATGCGGGAAGCGACACGATCATCCTCGATGGCGCCACCAAGGACTCGGTGAGCAACTTCCAGATCGCCGGCGACGATCTGTATCTGTTCCTGAAGAACGGCGACGGCGTGAAGATGGAGGGCTTCCTCTCCAGCCGCAACGGCACGCATGTCATCCAGTTCGGCGATGGCAGCCAATGGACATTGCAGGACTTCAGCGGACCGACCTGGGCCGGAACCTCCGGTGACGATACCTATGCGGGCACGGACGCCAACGAGGTGCTCGTCGGTGGCGCGGGCAACGACGTCATCTCGGGTGGCGGCGGCGTGGACATACTGATCGGCGGGGATGGCGAGGACACGCTCAACGGCGGTGACGGTGCCGACATCCTGCACGGTGGTGCCGGGCACGACGTCCTGCATGGCGACGCAGGAGGCGACCAGCTCTATGGCGAGGGCGACGAGGGCGATATCCTGGTCGGCGGCGACGGGGATGATATCTACTACGGTCGGCCCGCAGACGAGATCGTGGAGCTGGCTGGGGGTGGCGTCGATACGCTGTATGCAGACAGCTACGATTTCACGTCCAATGTCCATGCGCTGCCGGACAACGTCGAAAATCTGGTGGGTGTCTACGAGGATGCCCGCTACGACAGCCACGGCGTGGAGGCACGTGTACTCCGCGGCAATGACCTTGACAACACCATTTCGCTGGCGCCCGCGACCGGTCTGCAGAACCACAGCGGCCATCTGTACCTGCTCGATGGAGGGTTGGGCGCCGACACCCTGATCGGCACCAGCGCTGACGAGATCTACGTGGTGGACCAGCCCGGCGACGTGATCGTCGAGTCGGACAGCGGTGCCAACCAGTCGTTCGACATCGTGCGCGCTTCGTATTCCTACCATCTCGACCCGGCCAGCAATGTCGAGGAAGTCCAGCTGTCCGGTACGGACGATATTTCCGCATGGGGCACGGATCACGCGGATATCCTGGATGGCGCCTGGTCGTATGCGAGCAACACGCTCTACGGTGGAGGAGGTGACGATCGGTACGTGATCGGAACGGGAGACACGATCGTCGAGGCGGCAGACGGGGGCAACGACACCGTCACGCTGGCCATGCCGGGTGCCGCGGATTCTCCGGCAACCACGTTCCACCTGGACGATTACGCGAACGTCGAAAATGCGACACTGGACAATAGCCTTGACGGCAATGGGAACAGCTATGGCGGCAACCTGGAGGGCAATGCCCAGGACAATGTCCTGATCGGCAATGACTTCACGAACGTGATTCACGGCGGTGGCGGAAACGACACGGTATCGGGTGGCTCAGCCGCCGCTGCATCTTACGGCAGTACGCTGCGAGACGAGCTCTACGGTGACGCGGGCGACGACGTCCTCAAGTCCGGCCCAGGTGGCGCGGAACTGCACGGCGGTACCGGCAACGACGTACTCCAGGGTAGCCAGGGTCAGGACAATTTCCACTACGACATGGGCGACGGCACGGACATGATCGACTCCGCACCCGGCACCGCGCTGGACCAGGTGGTGTTCGGCGCCAACGTGAGCACCGGCGACGTGACCTTCAGCCGCGACGGCACCACGCTCGTGGTGCAGGTCGGCACGGATGCGGCCAATCAGCTGCGTGTGAACGACTACTGGGCGGACACCTCCACGGACGCGGCGCTCACGGGCGCGGTCGACCAGTTCGTGTTCGCCGACGGGACAGTGCGCAAGGGCGGTCTGGATCACCTGCCGTACACCAACAACCCACCCGTGGCGCAGGTCACCTCGCTGCGGTTCGATGTTACCGAAGGCCAGGCGGTCAGCTACCAGCTCCCCCGGGACATGTTCACGGACGCACCGGACGACACGTTGACGTTGGGCCTGCAGGATGCGCCATCCTGGTTGAGCATCGATGCCGCGTCCGGCCTGCTGACCGGTACCCCGCCGGACGGCGCGCAGGATACGCAGTTCAAAGTGGTCGCGACCGACACCTGGGGGCAGGCCGCCAGCGCCACGCTGACCATGGACGTGTACAACCTGGTCCAGGGCACCAGCGGCGACGACAACCTGACCGGCACGGCCGGCCACGACGCGGTCTACGGCCTGGCCGGCAACGACGTGCTGGACGGCGCAGGCGGCGTCGACCGGCTGATCGGCGGCCTGGGCGACGACGAATATGATATCCACGACAGCGCCACGACGATCATCGAGAACGCGCACGAGGGCCAGGACACCGTGGTCGCCGATGTGAACTACAGCCTCGGCGACAACCTCGAGCGTCTGGTGCTCGCGTCCGGCTCGTCGGCCGCGCAGGCCGCCGGCAACAGCGCCGACAACGTGCTGATCGGCAACGCCCTCGACAACGTCCTCGATGGTGGGCAGGGTGCCGACACCTTGCAGGGTGGCGCGGGCAACGACACCTACTACGTGGACCAGACCGGGGACCGGATCCAGGAAAATGCCGGCGAAGGCACGGATACGGTAGTCACCACGCTCGACTGGACGCTGGGCGACCAGGTGGAGAACCTGACCCTCATCGGGTCCGCCGACTTCGTCCATCTCACCGGCAACGGCCTGGACAACGTCCTGCACGGCAACGACAACACCACCTACTTCGACGGCGGCGCTGGCGCCGACACCATGATCGGCGGACTCAGCAGCGATTTCTATACCGTGGATTCGCCGGATGACGTGATCGTGGAGAAGCCCGGCGGGGGCGATGACGGCGAATACCGCACCTACGAGAGCCTCAGGGCGCTGGACAGCAATGTCGAAGTGCTGTGGCTTGCCGACGGCGTGCAGACCGGCACCGGCAACGCGCTGGACAACGGGGTTTACGGGAATGCCTCCGCAAACACGCTGTTCGGCCTGGCCGGTGACGACTACCTGGAAGGTGACGCCGGCAATGATTACCTCGATGGCGGTGCCGGTGCGGACGAAATGGATGCCGGTACCGGCGACGACACCTACATCGTGGACTCGGCCGACGACTTGGTGGTTGAGAACGCCGACGAGGGCACCGACCAGGTCCAGGCGAGTGTGTCGACCACGCTTTCCGACAACGTCGAGAATCTGTTCCTGAGCGGCAGCGATGGCATCGACGGCACCGGCAACGCACTGGGCAACTATCTGGCCGGCAACGCCGGTGACAACACCCTCAAGGGCATGGATGGCGACGACACCCTGGCCGCGAGCGGCGGCAACGACGTACTGATCGGTGGCGCCGGCAACGACGCCTATGTCTTCGACGGCACGGCCGGCAGCGCCGTCATCGACAATACCGGCGGCGGCAACGATGGCATCTTCTTCATCAACGGCATCACCGCCGACCGGCTGAGCTTCGGCCAGGACGGCAACGATCTGCTGGTGTTCCTGGATGGCGGCGCGAATCGGCTCATCCGGGTCACCGACCACTTCCTGGGCGGGGACGCTTCGCTCGACTACCTGCAGACGTCCGACGGCACCACGATGACGACGGATCAGATCAACCAGGCGGTGAGCCAGGCTCCGGTGCAGTACGACCAGACCATCGTCGGCACCAGTGCCGCGGAACAATTGGTGGGAAGCGCCGGCAACGACCTGATCCAGGGCCTGGACGGCAACGACCAGTTGTTCGGCCTGGCCGGCGACGACGCACTGCAGGGTGGCGTTGGCGACGACTACCTGTCCGGCGGCGACGGCAGCGGCAGCGGTTCCGGAGCGGACACGCTGGAAGGCGGCGACGGCAACGACACGCTGGTCGGCGAGGACGGCAACGACACCATGATCGGCGGCCGCGGCGACGACCAGTACGTCTACGGCGGCGGTCAGGATGTCATCGACAACTCCGACGGCGGCAACGACGGCATCTTCTTCAACGACGGCATCACCGCTTCCGGCCTGGCCTTCAGCCAGGACGGTAACGACCTGGTGATCACCGTCGGCGGCGATCCCGCAAGCACCGTGCGCGTCAGCAACCACTTCCTGGGCGGCGACGCCGCGATCGACTACGTGCAGCCCGCCAGCGGTTCGCTGCTGGACACGGCCACGATCAACGCCCTGGTCGATGGCGGCAGCAGCGGAGGTGGCGGCACGTCCGGTGAAACCGGCAACGACGCCGACTACGGCAACGTGGTCGACGGCACCTCGGCCGGCGAGCAGTTGTTGGGTACCAGCGGCCGCGACCTCATCCACGGTCTCGGCGGCGACGACACCATCTTCGGCTTCGGCGGCGACGACAAGTTCGAGGGCGGGGACGGCAACGACTACCTGTCCGGGGGCAACGGTTCGTTCAGCGGTTCCGGCGACGACATCCTGATCGGCGGCAATGGTGACGATACGCTGGTCGGCGAGGACGGCAGCGACATGCTGATCGGCGGTGCCGGCAACGACCAGTACGTGTGGCAGACGGGATCGGGAAGCGACACGATCGACAATACCGGCGGCGGCACCGACTGGCTGTTCTTCACCGACATCGACCGCACCCGATTGGGTTTCCACCAGGACGGCGACGATCTGGTGATCATGGTGGACGAGGACAGCATGCAGAGCGTGCGCGTGAAGAACTACTTCCTGGGCGGCGACTACGTCATCAGCTACGTCCAGCCCAGCGATGGATACGCCATCCCCGCTTCCGACATCGACGGCATGCTGACGCCGATGCCTTCCGGCTCGAACGTGACGACCGCGGCTTTCGCCGCGCAGCCCGCGACGGTCGGTTCCGCTGCAAGCGCCATTCTTCCGCCGGCACGGGAAGCTGCCGATCCCGGGAGCTTCGGGCAGCTCCATGACCATTCCGGCAACCGTTTGTACGCGCGCGGCCTGAACGGAGCGGGCTTGCACGCACTGGGCTCTCCATCGACCGACGCCTACGGGTACCGGCAAGCCTATCGCTTCACGGGCAGAGCCCAACCGGACCCACAGGTCCACCGGCTGGTCCAGGCCATGTCCGATTTCGATGGTGGTCGCATCACCGAAATGGATATCCCGGGGCATGATGACTTCATCGGGCTCTCACTGGCGGCAGAGCGAAACATGCACCGCCAGGAGTTCGGCCATCTTGACCGCTGGATGCCGTAGCCCGCTGCTTTTGGCGTGTTGCGTGATCCGGTCCGGCAGCTTGCCCGCTGGACCGGATCACGCCGGATCAGGGTGGTTTCGTGCACTGCGTCGCAGGCCGATGCCGGCTTCCGTTGCTGCCGTTCAGTCGAAGCGGTAGATGTCCATCGCCAGCATGCCCAGGTCGACGCCTGCATCGATCCGCTGCGCCCGGGGATTCGCGCCCGCCGCGCCAAGGGCCACGAACAGCGGCAGCAGGTGTTCGTCGGTGGGATGCGCGCGTTCGGCGAAGGGTGCCTGCCGGCGATAGTCGAGCAGGGCGCCGGTGTCGCCGGCGGCGAGCCGCTGTTCGATCCATGTGACGAACGGCTGCACGTACGGTGCCTGCCGCGCGTCACTGTAGCCGGCGCCCAGGTCATGCAGGTTGTGGGTGATGCTGCCGGAACCGATCACCAGCACGCCTTCGGCACGCAATGGCGCCAGTGCCTGGCCCACGGCGAACTGGTGCGCCGGACCTGGTCCGGGCTGGATCGAGAGGGGCACCACCGGTATGTCGGCAGCCGGATACAGCAGGCGCAGCGGAACCCAGACACCGTGGTCGAGCCCCTGACCGGGATGCAGCGTCGCGGCGAGGCCTGCCTGATCCAGCAAGTGCCCGACACGTTCGGCCAGTGCCGGCGCACCGGGTGCCGGATAGCGCAGCCGATACAACGCTGCGGGGAAGCCGCCGAAATCGTGGATGGTGTCCGGCGTCGCGGCGCTGCCGACCTGCGGTCGCCGCGCCAGCCAGTGGGCGCTGGCGACCACGATCGCCCGGGGGCGTGGCAAGGCGGCAGCCAGCTCGGCCAGCCGTGCACCGGTCAAGCCTGGCTGCAGCGCGGTCATCGGCGAGCCGTGGGAGACGTACAGGCTGGGCAGGCGGATCATGGCGAGGCTCGTTGGCAAGTGTTGCCCATCAGGTTGGGCATGTCCGCATGCTTTCCAACGCAACCCTTGGAAACGTTCCGTCGCCCGGCCGAAACGATCGGGCGACGGAACCGATGCCCGACCGGTTACCTGCGTTGCGGCGGCTTGCCGCCAGTGTGTCGCGGCTTGGCGTCGCCCGACTTGAAGCCACCCGGTTTGAAGGCGCCGGGCTTCTTGAATCCGCCCGGTTTCCTCGCCGGCGGCGCACCGCCGTCATCGGTGTCGTTGCCGTCCCATTCGCGGATGCGCAGCTGCTGCTGCACCACCCACACCTTCTTCAGGTGCTCGAAGATTTCCTTCGGCATGCCGTCGGGCAGGTCGATCAGGCTGTAGTTGCCGCGGATGCTGAGGCGGCCGATGAACTGGCTGTCCAGTCCGGCCTCGTTGGCGATGGCACCGACGATGTTGCCCGGTTTCACGCCGTGCTCGTGGCCCACTTCGATGCGATAGGTGCGCTTGCCTTGCCCGGTGGCATGCGCGCGCACCGGGCGCTGGCCGAATTCACGCGATGGGGCGCCTTCGTGCGCGTCGTGCTCGCGCGGCTTGTGTTCGCGTGGCGGACGGCCGGCCGCGCCTTCGCGCTCGAACGGCGGGCGTCGATCGCTGCTGCCGGCCTCGCGCGATGCACGTTCGCGGGGAGTGCGCTCGCGCGATGCGGCTTCGTATTTCTCGCGTTTCGGCGGCGGTGCCAGCAGCAGCGGCTGGTCGCCTTGCGCGATGCGCGCCAGGGCGGCGGCGATCTCCACCGCCGGCACGTTGTGTTCCTGTTCGTATTGCTCGATCAGCTGCTGGAACTGGCCAAGGTCGCCGATGGCCAGCGTGTCGCTGATGCGCTGCTTGAACTTGCCGATGCGCACGTCGTTGACCGTCTCGACCGAGGGCAGCTGCATCTGCTCGATCGGCTGCCTGGTGGCACGCTCGATCGCGTTCAGCATGCCGCGTTCGCGCGGGCTGACGAACAGGATCGCCTCGCCGCTGCGCCCGGCGCGGCCGGTACGGCCGATGCGGTGCACGTAGCTTTCGGTGTCGTAGGGAATGTCGTAATTGAACACGTGGCTGATGCGGTCCACATCGAGCCCGCGCGCGGCCACGTCGGTGGCGACCAGGATGTCCAGCTTGCCGTCCTTGAGCTGCTGGATCACGCGCTCGCGCTGCGGTTGCGCGATGTCGCCGTTGATCGCGGCGGCGGCCAGCCCGCGTGCCTGCAGCTTGCCGGCCAGCTCTTCGGTGGCCTGCTTGGTGCGCGCGAAGATGATCATCGCGTCGAACGGCTCGGCTTCCAGGATGCGGGTCAGCGCGTCGAGCTTGTGCATGCCGCTGACGAACCAGTAGCGCTGGCGGATGTTCGGCGTGGTGCTGGCCGAGGACTTGATGTTGACCTCGACCGGATCCTTGAGGTGGCGCTGGGCGATCTTGCGGATGGCGCTGGGCATGGTCGCCGAGAACAGCGCAACTTGCCGTTCCGGCGGAGTCGCCTGCAGCACTTTCTCGACATCGTCGATGAAGCCCATGCGCAGCATTTCGTCGGCTTCGTCGAGTACCAGGAAGCGCAGTTCGGACAGGTCCAGCGTGCCCTTGTCCAGGTGGTCGATCACCCGGCCTGGCGTGCCCACCACCACGTGCACGCCGCGCTTGAGCGAGTGCAACTGCGGGCCGTAGCTCTGGCCGCCGTAGATCGGCAGCACCTGGAAGCCGGGGATGTGCGCGGCGTAGCGCTGGAATGCCTCGGCGACCTGGATCGCCAGCTCGCGCGTGGGTGCCAGCACCAGCGCCTGCGGCTTGCCGGCACGCGGGGCGATGCGCGACAGGATCGGCAGCGCGAACGCGGCGGTCTTGCCGGTGCCGGTCTGCGCCTGGCCGAGCACGTCGCGCCCTTCCAGCAGCGGCGGGATGGTTGCCGCCTGGATCGGCGATGGCGATTCGTAGCCGACGTCGGCCAGCACGCGCAAAACGTCAGGGTGCAGCGCCAGTGCGCCAAAACCGGACGGAACCGGGGCGTTGTCGGGAACGGGGGATGACATGGGGGAGCCTCAGAAACAGATGGCAGCGTCGGGTATGCGACGCGCAAGGAATGTATTCTACCAGTCTTCACGCCCGCGCTGAATAGAGACCGGGAGCATCTTCATCCGCGCGGTCATGCGATGTGCAGGGTCGAGGACGAGGATGGGCATGCTCGAAACAATCTCCGAACAGCGTTTGCATGGCGGCGTGCAGGGTTTCTACCGGCATCACTCGGAAGCTTGCAACGGCCCGATGCGCTTTGCCGTGTACCAGCCGCCGCAGGCCGTGCGGCAGCCGTGTCCGGTGCTGTATTTCCTGGCCGGGCTGACCTGTTCGCAGGAAACCGCCACGATCAAGGCCGGTGCACAGCGGCGCGCTGCCGAACTGGGGCTGGTGCTGGTGATGCCCGACACCAGTCCGCGCGACACCGGCATCGAGGGCGCCACCGACGACTGGGAGTTCGGCGAGGGTGCGGGTTTTTATGTCGACGCCACCGAGGCCCCGTGGTCGTCGCGCTTTCGCATGCACAGCTACGTGGCGCACGAACTGCCGGCCCTGATCGCCATGGCGTTCCCGGTCGATGCCACGCGCAGCGGCATCTGCGGTCATTCGATGGGCGGCCATGGCGCGCTGACCATTGCCTTGAAGTATCCGGCGCATTACCGCTCGGTGTCGGCCTTCGCGCCCATCGTGGCGCTGAGCCGGGTGCCCTGGGGACGCAAGGCACTGCCGCGCTATCTGGGCGACGGCGCGGATGCGTGGGCGGATTGCGATGCCTGCGAACTGGTGCGGCGGCAGACGTTTC
Source organism: Lysobacteraceae bacterium (assembly GCA_028871555.1). Classification (GTDB taxonomy): domain Bacteria; phylum Pseudomonadota; class Gammaproteobacteria; order Xanthomonadales; family Rhodanobacteraceae; genus Rhodanobacter. The sequence continues at coordinate 27,950 of JAGWNA010000023.1, read as the reverse complement.
CCGGCACCATCGTGATCGACCAGGGCGAGCTCGACCCATTCCTCGAGACCCAGCTGAAACCCGAGCTGTTCGACCAGGCCTGCGCCGAAGCAGGACAGGCATTGCTGTTGCGCCGGCATGCCGGCTATGACCACAGCTACTGGTTCATCACCAGCTTCATCGACGACCATCTGCGCCATCACGCCGCGGCATTGGGGCTGTTGTAAGGTGACCCGCGCACCGAAATTGAAGACGGCACGCGCCGTCATCCGTCTGGCCGAATCGGTCGATGCTCCGAAACTGCTGCGCTTCCGGATGGACAACCGTGAGCATCTGGCGCCCTGGGAGCCATTGCGCGAAACCGCTTACTACACGCTGGAACATTGCGCACGGACGATCGTGGACGGACACGAAGCCGCGCACCTGGATCGCGGCTATCCGTTCATGGTGTTCAGCCCGCACGAACAGGACATCCTTGCCAGCTTCACACTGGCCAACGTGGTGCGAGGTCCGTTTCAGGCTTGTCTGCTCGGCTATGGCGTGCACGCCGATCAGCAAGGCCGGGGATTGATGCGCGAGGCATTGCTGGCCGGTCTGGCGTGGGCCTTCGACGAGCTCGGCCTGCATCGAGTGATGGCGAACTACATGCCGCGCAACGAGCGCAGCGCGCGCTTGCTCGAACGGCTTGGCTTCGAACGCGAAGGTTATGCGCGCCAGTACCTGCAAATCGCCGGACAATGGGAAGACCACATCCTCACGGCGAAGATTCGTCGCGACGGTTGAAGATGCCAGCCAGACCGTTTTCCGCTGTCCCGAACGGACGTGGCGGCCCGAAGGCCTCCACGTCGTGGATCGCCGGGGGTGTTGTTCAGGCCTTGGCGGCCGGGCGCGGGTTGCTGCGGCGCTTGTGATTGCCGGCCGCACGTTCCCCGCGGCCAGGCGCCGCATAACCGTTCGGCCGGGCCGAAGTGGAGGCCTTGCCCTGGCGCGGCTGGCGCTGACCGCCGCCACCTTGCTTCGGACGCGGTGCGCCGGCATCCAGACGCAGCGGAGCGGAGGGCTCGTAACCGGTCACGGCGTTGATCGCGATGTCCTGCTTGAGCAGTTTGCGGATGTCGTGCAGCAGGCCGCTTTCGTCATGGCTGACCAGTGATACCGCCAGGCCCTCCATGCCAGCACGACCGGTGCGGCCGATGCGGTGCACGTAGTCTTCGGCGACCGATGGCAGGTCGAAGTTGACCACGATCGGCAACTGCTCGATGTCGATGCCGCGGGCGGCGATGTCGGTGGCCACCAGCACGGTGACGCGGCCGCTCTTGAAGTCGCTCAAGGCACGGGTGCGCGCGTTCTGGCTCTTGTTGCCGTGGATTGCGGCGGTACGCAGGCCGGAGGCATTGAGGAACGTCACCAGCTTGTCGGCGCCGTGTTTGGTCCGGCTGAACACCAGCGACTGGCGGCGGCTGTCGGCCGACAGCAGGTGCAGCAGCAGGTCGCGCTTGCGTGCGGCGTCGACCGGATGCACCTGATGGCTGACCAGGGTAGCCACGGTATTGGCCGTGTCCACCGAAATCTCGCGCGCGTTGTGCATGAACTCCAGTGCCAGCGTCTTGATCGCCGGCGGGAAGGTGGCCGAGAACAGCAATGTCTGGCGCTTCTTCGGCAAGCTGGCGAGGATGCGCTTGAGTGCCGGCAGAAAACCCATGTCGAGCATGCGGTCGGCTTCGTCCAGGATCAGTGTTTCCACGCCGGACAGATCCAGCGTGCGCTGCTGCATGTGATCCATCAGGCGGCCGGGAGTGGCAATGACAATGTCCACGCCGCGGCGCAGGGCGTTGATCTGCGGGCCCATGCCGACGCCACCGAAGATGGTGGTGCTGCTGACCTGCATGTGCTTGCCGTAGCTGCGGATGTTGTCGTGGATCTGCGCGGCCAGCTCGCGGGTCGGGGTAAGGATCAGCGCGCGCGGACGACGCGTCATGGTCTGGCCGCTGGTGGACAGTTTCTGCAGCAACGGCAGCGCGAACGCAGCGGTCTTGCCGGTGCCGGTCTGTGCGGCGGCGAGCAGGTCATGGCCTGCCAGCGCCGGCACAATCGCGGCACACTGGATCGGGGTGGGCCGGGTATAGCCGTAATCGGCAAGCGCGCGCAGCAACGCGGGCGCAAGGCCCAGCGAATCGAAAGACATGTAACACTCCTGAGCAACCCGGAGTGTTCATACCGTGTTGCAAACCAAGGGGAAGGGGCGGCGGTGTGCCGCAGCAGTCGAAGCGGCTGCGCGAGCCAGTATAGCCGGATCGACGCCTTGGCGTCAGCCTTTGCGTGGGCCAACCTGAATGGAATGAACGGTACGCGTGAACGCAAGGCTTCAGCGATGCGGCCGTGCCACGATCAGGTAACTGTTGAACGGGGTACGCCCGCGCAGCGATTCGAAGCGGACGTCGAGTTCGGCGTTTTCCAGCGGGGTGCGCAACTCGCTGGCCGTCGGGTAGTGCTGGACGCCGCCGGGAATCCAGCCGGACGTGCGCAGGAAAAATTCCTCCAGCCCGGTGGCGTGGAAGCGCCAGTTCGGCTCGCGCAGCACGTTGCGGATGATCAGGCAGCCTTGCGGCGCCAGATGTCTTGCGGCCGCCTGCAACAGCGTGAGCTGCTGCGCGGCAGACAGGTAATGCAGCACATCGAGCAGGGCGACATGGCCTTGCACGGAGGGAAGCTCGGCCACGTCGGCATGGTGCAGAGCCATCACGGCACCCAGTCCGGCGTGCTGTACGGCGCGCCTCCCGGCCTTGATCTTGCGTTCATCGTGATCCAGTCCGAGATACGGCAGCGAGTGGCCTTGTGCATTCAGATATTGTCCGAGCAGACCGATGCCGCAGCCGATGTCGAGCAGCGGCAGATCGCTTCCGCCGACGATCGCGGCAGTGGCGGCATAGACCGGATCGCTGGCCAGCTTGCTTCTGACGTACAGGCGTTGCAGCCGGTTGTCGTAGAGTCTGGCGATGCGGTGGCGCGTGGCTCGATCCATCCGGCCCCTGGTATTTCGATGTGCCCCGCCAGATTAACAGCCAGGCCGGCTGAAGTCCGGTGAGCCGCCGGTGCCGGCCGCCCGGTGTCATGGATCGCCATCGATGCTGCACGATTCGTGACGGTCGCGGATACGATAGCGGCAACTGCCAAGCCTTCGTGGGAGAGCCGGATGTCGCTGCATGTGTCCTTGCGTGAACTCGACGCCACCCAGCGGCATGTCGTGCTGGCCAGCTTTCTGGGCTGGACGCTGGACGCCTTCGATTTCTTCCTGCTGGTGTTCGTGCTCGGCGATATCGCCAGGGATTTCGACGTCCACAAGACGGCGGTGACTTTCGGCATCCTGCTCACCCTGGCGGCACGCCCGATCGGCGCCTTGCTGTTCGGGCGCCTGGCCGACCGCTTCGGGCGACGGCCGGTGCTGATGCTCGACGTGCTGCTGTTTTCCGCGCTGGAGCTGGCTTGTGCCTTCGCGCCATCGCTCACGGTATTGCTGGTGCTTCGCTTTGCCTTCGGCATCGCGATGGGCGGCGAGTGGGGCATCGGTGCCTCGCTGGCGCTCGAAAGTGTTCCGACCGCGTCCCGTGGCATGGTGTCGGGCCTGCTGCAGAGCGGTTATCCCTGTGGCTATTTTCTGGGTGCGATCGCCTACTGGCTGGTGTTCGATGCGCTGGGCCTGGGCTGGCGCGCGATGTTCGTTGCCGGTGCGCTGCCGGCATTGCTGGTGGTGTACATCCGCGCGCGGGTACCCGAATCGCCGACCTGGCAGGCTGGCCGCGCCGACCATCGGCGCCGTCGCGTGCGGGAGTCGATGCGCGGGCACTGGAAGCGGCTGCTGTACATGATGTTGCTGATGGCGGCGTTCAACATGTTCAGTCATGGCTCGCAGGACATGTACCCCACCTTGCTGAAGTCGCAGCTGCATTTCCAGGCCGGCACCGTGACCGTGCTGACCATGCTGCTGAACGCCGGAGCGATTGTCGGCGGGCTGACGTTCGGTTCGTGGTCCGAACGCCTTGGCCGGCGCCGCGCGATGATCACGGCGGCACTGCTGGCGTTGCCGTGCATTCCGCTGTGGGCGTACGGCGGCTCGCTGCTGCTGCTGCTGGGTCTGGGCGCCTTCATGATCCAGGTGATGGTGCAGGGCGCCTGGGGCGTGGTGCCGGCTTATCTCAACGAATTGTCGCCGGACGACGTGCGCGGCACCCTGCCGGGTTTCGCCTATCAGCTGGGCAACCTGCTGGCGGCCAGCACGGCAACGCTGCAGTCGTGGCTGGCCGATCGCAACGGTGGCGACTATGCCCTGGTAATGGCTTCGTGGATGGGAGCGGTGGCGTTGCTGCTGGCCCTGCTTGCGTGGCTGGGGCCGGAAGTTCGCGGAATCGGCTTCGGCAAGGCCCGCTCCCGGGCACCTGATAGAATCCGCAACCGGCAATCGGCAATTTGCACCCCGACACGAGACGCGCAATGAAAGCTGGCAAGGACAAGGTGATTTCCCTCCATTACACGCTGACGGTGGATGGCGAGAAGGTTGAAAGCTCGCACGATCGCGGCGAGCAGTTGTGGGTACTGCTCGGCCACGGCCAGTTGATTCCGGGCCTTGAAAAGGCGCTGGAAGGCCATCAGGCCGGCGAAGCGCTGGAGGTGGACGTGGCCGCGACCGATGGTTACGGCGAGCGCGAGGAAGGCCGGATCCAGCGCATGTCGAAGAAGTATTTTCCACAGGCCGACCGGCTCAAGCCGGGCATGGTCACCGTACTGCAGCTGAAGGAAGGCGGTCATCGCGCCGTGACCGTGCACAAGGTCGGCATGACCGCGATCGACGTCGACCTGAACCACCCGATGGCCGGCAAGCCGCTGCATTTCGAGGTGGCCATCGGCGAGGTGCGTGACGCCTCCGAGGAAGAGATCAGGCACGGCCACGCCCACGGCCCGGGTGCCGCGGCGCACTGATCCGGCTTCGATCTGAATGCGAGCAAACGGCGCCCGCGGGCGCCGTTCGACGTTGCGGGGTCATCCGATGTCCGAAAGCAGTCGTGCGTGCGGGCGTCCCGGGGAGAGTGGCCTCAATCCAGCAGCCGCTTGCCGAATTCGAAATGGTCGCGCCAGTAAGGTCCGTCGATGTCGTCCAGCCGCACCGTGCCGCCGCTGTTGGGTGCATGCACGAAGCGGCCCTTGCCGACGTACACGCCAACGTGGCTCACCGTGCCGCGACTGCCGAAGAACACCAGGTCGCCGCTGACCAGTTGGGACATCTGGTGCACGTTGTAGCCGCGGTCCATCGCGGCGATCTGGCGCGAGCTGTGCGGCAGCAGGATGTCCGCCGCGTTGCGATAGACGTAGTCGACCAGGCCGCTGCAATCGAAGCCGCCCTGCGGGGTATTGCCGCCCCAGTGATACGGCGTGCCGACCAGGGCGATGGCGCGGAACAGCACGTCGTTGGCGGTGCCGGCGCTGGCGGCTGACGGTGCCCGTGCCGGCAGGCCGGCCAGTGCCGAGCGCGAGGTCCTGTAGGTGGCCTCGCGCCGGTGCGGGCTGCTGGCGCAGGCGGCCAGCAGGAGCAGGGCCGCGGCCAGAAGCCATCGGTGCGGAGCACGCCATGACGCGCTGTGGATGCTGAAGCAGGCAATGGAATCCGGCCGCATGGGACAGGCCTCGACACGAGTCATGCCGAGGGTATCAAATCAATTACTTGGAAGGAAGTTCTCAGGTAACAGACGAGGCATGGACTGGCGGCGGCGGTGCAGGAGGGGCCGGTGGCGGCGGCGGTGCCGCGCCCGGGGCGGGCAACGCCGCGGGGACTGGCGGAACCGGTGGAACAGGCGCAGGCGGCGGTACTGGCGGTACGCCCACCATGGGAGTCATGCTGAATTTTACCGGTACCCGCGCGTAGCCCTCGACCGGCTTGCCGTTTCTCATTTCCGGATTGAAATGCCATTTCATGGCGGCGTCGCTGGCCGCCTGGATCAGATCCGGCGCTGCGTCCGTGGCCGGATCGACCTCGATGTTCCGGGGGGCACCGTCCTTGCCGACCAGAACCATCAGGATCACCGTGCCCTGTTCATGGTTCTTGACCGCGTTCTGCGGGTAATGCGGCTGGGTACGGACGTTGTAGCCCAGATTCTGGCTGGCCGGCCGGTTGGCCTGCGCGTGCACGGCAGCCTGCGCCACGAAAGCGCCTCCTGCCATCAGCACAGCCAGGGTGACGAACCCGATACGGCGCCGCAAGGTGCCAGGATGATGCTGCTGGATCATGTGCAGTCGCTCCTTCAGTTGGGACTGGGCAAGCCAGGGGATCAGCGCCGGCGTGGCATCCATGCCGGTGCCGTGCAACAAGGCATGTGCGTATTTCGCGGCATCGCGCGGCGACTGGCGCAGCACGCATTCGTCGCAGGCCAGCTCCTGATCCAGCCTCAATCGCGGCAGCGCCAGCCACGCCAGCGGATGGAACCAGAGCAACGCGAAGGCGAGTTCGGCCAGCAGGCTCCACAACGCATCGCCGCGATGCAGATGCATGCGCTCGTGCTGCAGGATCAGCCGGCGTTCGCCGGCTTCGAAGCGTTCCAGGAAGTCGACCGGCAGCAGAATCCGGCTGTGGGGTGCCCATAGCACGGCCGGTCCGGCAGGGTGCAGCCACAGGCGGCGTGGTTGCAGCCCGCGCAGATCCGCTTGCAGGGTCTGCAGCATCGCGCCGGGCAGCCGGCGGCTCTGCCGCAACAGGCGGATGTACTGGATTGCCAGGCGCAGCAGGAAGGGCAGCACGCCGACCAGCCAGGGCAGCAGCAGCCAGTGGGTTGCCGGGATGCCGGGTCCGGCCTGCGCTGCGAGCAACTGCATGGCGGGCCGGATCGGCAAGGGCGCAGTGACGAACCAGGTCGGTCGCGCCGGCAACCACGGCAGCGCGGCCAGCAACGGCGGCAGCAGCCACAGGGTGAATGCCGGCGCAGCTCCGAACAGCCGCTGCGCTGCGCGACGGCAGAGCAGCACCAGCGCCAGTCCCAGGGTGAGATAGAGCAGCATGGCGGGCATCTTCAGCCCCCTTTCCTGTCGATGGCATCGATCAGCTTGCGCAGTTCGGCCACATCCTTCGCCGAGAGTTTCTCGTGCTGGCTGAAGTGCGTCAGCAGCGGCGCCACCTTGCCGCCGAATACCCGGTCCAGCAGGCTGCGGCTTTCCTGCCGCTGCCAGTCCTCGCGGCGCAGTTCGGGCGAATACAGATAGCGTCGGCCGTCCTTCCGGGCGCTTATCGCGCCCTTGCCGAGCAGGCGGTTGAGCAGGGTCTTGATGGTTTTTTCGTGCCACCCGGTGGGTCTGTGCAGGCTGGCAACGATGTCTTCGGAGGTCTGTGGCGCTTGCAGCCACAGCACCTCCATCACCCGGCTTTCGGCATCACTGATGGCGACAGGTGGCTTCGGCATGCGGCATGTCCTCAAGGATTACGAGTGTAGTCATAAGAAGATTACGCACGTAATCCAAAAAGCGCAAGTGCCGTGGCGGCCGTCCCGGCGACACGGCTCGAGCAGTGTCAAAGGGCTGCCAGCATTGCCTCGGCACTGGAAACGCGAAATTCGCCGGGTGCCTCGATCTGCAGTATGCGCACCACGCCATTTTCCGCGTACAACGCAAAGCGTCGCGTGCGCAGACCCATGCCGAAGGCGGTGCCGTCCAGCTCCAGCCCGAGTGCGCGGGTGAAGCTGGCGTTGCCGTCGGCCAGCATCAGCAAACCCGGGGGAACCTGCTGTGAGGTAGCCCAGGCCTGCATCACATGGGCATCGTTGACGGCCAGACACATCGGCGTGATGCCGCGCTCGCGAAAGTCGTCGAAGTGCCGGGTGTAGCCAGGCAGATGCTGATTCGAGCAGGTCGGAGTGAACGCACCCGGCACGCCGAACAGCAGCACCTTGCGCCGGGCAAACAATGCACCGGTCCGCGCCGGCCTGATCCCGCCGTCGATGACCTGAACCGGAGTGTCGGGAATCGTGTCGCCGGGCTGGATGCTCATGGGGTCTGGGCTGCAGGCGGAAAGGGCAGTGGCCATGCTAAACCGCCGGCGATCGGCTGTCGCCTTGAATCAAACACCGCAGCACCTATGTTGCTTGTCAAGCGGTGATCGCACCGCAATCCAATCGAGGAGAGAACCTCATGAGTCTTGGCCGTCATGCCGTATGGAATGCCCACCAGGTGCTGCCGCAGGACATCCGGCAGGTTATTGGCCGTTTCCTGCAGCAGGAGGATGGCGATACCGCCGACGTTGCAGCGGGCCAGTGGGTGCCGCGGGTGGATATCCGCGACGAAGAAAAGCGTTTCGTGATCCTGGCCGACATCCCGGGAGTGGATCCTGCGCAGATCGAAGTGAGCATGGACAAGGGCATCCTCACCATCAAGGGTGAGCGCGACGTCGGCAGCAGCGCCGAAAACGGCAAATTCACCCGGACCGAGCGTGCGCGCGGCGCGTTCCATCGCCGTTTCGCGCTGCCGGACAGCGCCGACGCCGAGGGCATCAGCGCGAACGGCCGGCATGGCGTGCTGGAAATCGTGATACCGAAGAAAGCGCTGGCGACGGCGCGGCGCATTACCATCGACACCGGCCACTGAGCCGAGGCAGGTTGCAGGATGCCCCGCGGCGGAGACGATCCGCCGCGGGTTTTGCGTGAGTCGGGGAGTGGCAGGTGGAATTCAAAGACTATTACGAGATCCTGGGCGTCAAGCCGGATGCCAGCGAGGCCGAGATCAAGGCGGCGTATCGCAAGCTGGCGCGCAAATATCACCCGGACAAGAACAAGGAGGCCGGTGCCGAGGAGAAATTCAAGGCGATCAACGAGGCCAATGAAGTGCTCAAGGATGCCGAGAAGCGGCGTTCCTACGATCAGCTGCGCGCTGGCGGCTATCGGCAGGGCGAGCAGTTCCGGCCGCCGCCGGGCTGGCAGGGGCAGGCCCGTGGTGGTCACGGTTTCGGCGATGCCGGCGACGGCGACTTCAGCGATTTTTTCGAAAGCCTGTTCGGCCGCGGTGCTGCCGCTGGCGGCCAGCGTGGTCAGCCGCGACCGCGGCGTGGCCGCGACGTGCAGGCGCAGGTGCAGATCGATCTGCAGACGGCATTCGATGGCGGGCGTACGCGCCTGACGATGCAGGATCCGTCGAGTGGCGAGCGCGTGCTGGAGGTGAAAATCCCGGCAGGCATCCAGCCTGGCCAGGTGATCCGGTTGTCCGGACAGGGGCAGGCCGGCGCGGCCGGTGGTCCCAGCGGCGATCTGCTGCTGGAAATCGGCGTGCGCGACGATGCGCGTTTCCGTCTGGACGGCCGCAACGTGGTGCACGTGCTGCCGATCACGCCGTGGGAGGCTGCGCTTGGCGCCACGGTTGCCGTGCCGACGCTGGCCGGCAAGGTGGATCTGCGCATACCGGCAGGTTCGCAATCGGGACGCAAACTTCGACTCAAGGGGCGCGGCATGCCGGGCGCACATCCGGGCGACCAGCTGGTGGAACTGTCGATCCGCACGCCCATGGCGGAGAGTGACGAACAGCGCGCGGCCTATGAGGCGTTGCGTGGGCAATTCAAGGGTTACGACCCGCGACTGTGACGGGTCTTGCCTCAGCTCCGCAAACGAAAACGGCGCCTTTGCGCGCCGCGTTTCATGCATGGGTTCGGCCGGCGGTGTGTTCAGCCCGGCAGAAACTCCTTGAGCGTACGCACCAGCTCGTCTTCCTTGATCGGCTTGGTCACGTAGGCCTTGGCACCTTGGCGCATACCCCAGACCTTGTCGGTCTCCTGATCCTTGGTGGTCACCAGGATGATCGGGATATGTGCCGTCTCGGGATTCTTGCTGATGGTGCGGGTGGCCTGGAACCCATTGAGGTTGGGCATCACCACGTCCATCAGGATCAGGTCGGGCTTTTCGAGCTTGGCCACTTCGACACCGGCGGCGCCGTCTTCGGCGGAGAGGGCTTCATGCCCGAGTTTTTCAACGATCCGCTTGATCCCCAACAGCTGTGAAGGGGAGTCGTCGACGATCAGGATGCGTGCCATGGTGATGTGGGTTCCCTGCAGGTTGCGTTGATTCTAAGCCGTGGCGGCGGCAGTTCCAAGCACGATCACGCTGGATCGTGCGGCCCGATACGGACTACTGTACGGCCAAACGAATGGCCGTCGAGCATATGCGCGAACACTCCGGGCAGCCCGTCCAGCGTGATCTCGCCGGTGGCGATGCGTTCCAGGTGCCGAGGCTTCCAGTCGTTCGCCAGGCGTCGCCAGATCTCGTCGCGGATATCCCGCGCGGTTCCGGCCGAGGCAATCCCGAGCACGCTGGCGCCGCGGATGATGAAGGGCAATACGGTGCTGCTGAATCCGGCGCCACCGGCGTTGCCGCAGACGGCCACGTTGCCGTAGGGGCTGATCAGTGGAAGCAGACCGCTCAGCATGGTGCCGCCGACATTGTCCAGCGCGCCGCCGAAGCGTACCGAATCCACCGGCTTGCCGCTGAAGGCCAGCGCGTGGCGATCGATGCAGGTGCCGGCGCCCAGGCCGCGCAGAAAATCGAAGTGGTCGGCCTTGCCGCTGATCGCGTGCACCTCGTAGCCGGCGCGGCTGAAAATGTCGATCGCAAGCTGGCCCACGCCGCCGCTGGCGCCGGTTACCGCAATCGGCCCCAGCGCCGGCGACTGCCGGTTGTCCTGCATGCGCAACAGGCCCAGTGCGGCGGTGAAGCCGGCGGTGCCGATGATCATGCTCTCGCGCAGGCTGAGGCCTGCCGGCAGCGGGATCGTCCATGCCGCGGGAAGGCGGACGTATTCGCCGTAGCCGCCATCGCGCGTTTCCGACAGGCCGCTGCCGGTGCACAGCACCGCATCGCCCTCCCTGAAGGTCGGGTCGGTGGAAGCCGCCACGTGGCCGGCCACATCGATCCCCCCATTCAAGGGGAACTGGCGCAGGATCTTTCCCTTGCCGGTACCGGCCAACGCGTCCTTGTAGTTGACCGAGGACCATGCGGTCTTGACCAGCACCTCGCCCGGCGACAGCGCATCGGTGGCCATCGTTTCGACGTCGGCGCGATAGCCGTCGGCATCGTTGCGGATGCGAAAGGCGTGGAAGTCGATGTTCCGGGTCATGGCGGGCTCCTGATGGCGTCGGGCGTGGTCAGCGGTCAGGCTTCGACGCTGCTGCTGTCGATCCATTTGGGCGTGTGGCTGCCCTCGTAGTTTTCCATCCACCGGAACAACTGCTCCATGTCGTCGCCGAACCATATGCTGTCCCGCTGGCGGCTCTTCACGAAGCCCTCGTCGACCATGTGGGTCATCATCGCGTGCAGACTGGCGTAGTAGCCGCGCACATCGAGAAAGGCACACGGATAGCGATGCAGGCCGAGTTGCGCCCAGGTCAGCATCTCGAACATCTCATCCATCGTGCCGAAGCCGCCGGGCAGGGCGACGAACGCATCGGACAGTTCGTACATGCGCGTCTTGCGCTGGTGCATGGTCTCGACCACGTGCAACTCGGTGAGCCCCGGGTGCGCCACTTCACGCTCGACCAGCTGCCGCGGGATCACGCCGACTGCCTTGCCGCCGCCGGCCAGTACCGCGTCGGCCAGCGTGCCCATCAAGCCGACCTTGCCGCCGCCGTAGACCAGCGCGATGTTGCGGCGGGCCATTTCGGTACCGAATGCGCGTGCCTGTCCGGCATAGGCGGCGTCGCCACCGCTGCGGGACCCGCAGTAGACGCAGATGGCGGTGGGTTGAGGCATGGGCGTCCCGTCGAAGCGCGCGTTTTACGGGGTGATGGCAAACGAAACGGCCCGCTGATGTTGCCACGAACGGGCTGTGGCGGATCCCGTGTCGCCGGCGGTCCATGGCCTGCGCGGGATGAGGTTGTCCATTCCAGATGGATCCCGGATCAGCGTACTTCCCTGTGCTGTCCGGGATGAGCGCATCCTGCGCTCAGTTGCCCTTGTGGATCGCGCGCCTGTCGACCGACAGCGCGGCCTCGTGCACGGCCTCGGACAGGGTCGGATGGGCGTGGACGATGCGCGCCAGGTCTTCGGACGAGCCCTTGAACTCCATCGCCACCACGCACTCGGCGATCAGCTCGGACACGCCCGGGCCGACCATGTGCACGCCCAGGATGCGGTCGGTGTCGGCGTGGGCCAGCATCTTCACCTGGCCGATCGCCTCGTTCATGGCGACGGCGCGGCCGATCGCGGCGAACGGGAAGGTGCCGACCCTGTACGGAATACCGGCGTCCTTGAGTTCCTTCTCGGTCTTGCCGGCCCAGGCGATTTCCGGCTCGGTATAGATCACCCACGGGATCGTGTCGAAGTCGACGTGGCCGGCCTTGCCGGCGATCCACTCGGCGACGGCGACGCCTTCCTCGGAGCCCTTGTGCGCGAGCATCGGGCCGCGCACGGCGTCGCCGATCGCCCACACGCCGTCGACGCCGGTGTGGTTGTGCTCGTCGACCACGATGCGGCCGCGCTCGTCCAGCTTCACGCCGGTGTCGTCGGCCAGCAGGCCTGCGGTGTAGGCGCGGCGGCCCACCGCGACCAGCAGCTTGTCGACGACCAGTTTCTGCTCGCCGTCCTTGTCGGCATAGACCAGGTGCACGCCATCCTTCTTGACCTCGGCCTTGCCGAGTTTGGCGCCAAGCCTGATGTCCAGGCCCTGCTTCTTGAATTCGCGCTGGGCGACCTTGGCGATGTCCGCATCGGCGGCGCCGAGGAAGTCGGGCAGGGCCTCGATGATGGTGACTTCGCTGCCCAGGCGCTTCCACACGCTGCCGAGCTCCAGGCCGATCACGCCGGCGCCGATCACGCCAAGACGCCTGGGCACTTCGGTGAAATCCAGCGCGCCGGCGTTGTCGACGATCGCCTTGCCGTCGAACTTGGCGAACGGCAGCTCGATCGGCACCGAGCCGGAAGCCAGCACGACGTTGGTGGCGCCGATGGTCTGCTTGCTGCCGTCGGCGGCGGTGATCTCGACGACGTTGCCTTTGAGCAGCTTGCCGCGGCCGAAGAACGGAGTGACCTTGTTGGCCTTGAACAGCGTGGCCACGCCGCCGGTGAACTGCTTGACGATCTTGTCCTTGCGGCCGATGAAGGTCGGCACGTCGATGCGCGGGTTGTCCGCGCTGATGCCGTGCACGTCGAAGCTGTGGGTGAGGTTGTGGAACTGGCGCGAGGAGTCCAGCAGCGCCTTGGACGGGATGCAGCCCACGTTGAGGCAGGTGCCGCCCAGCGCCTGCTTGCCGTCGGGACCGGCGAAGAAATCGATGCAGGCGACCTTGAGGCCGAGCTGCGCGGCGCGGATCGCGCCCACGTAGCCGGCCGGGCCGGCACCGATGAAGATGACGTCGAATTGTTGGTCGCTCATGGTTGATCCTTGCTGCATGCTGCGTCGAAGCAACACAAGACTAAAAGTTACGGTGAGCGTGGATCGGGTCGCACAGTTCACCATCAGAGCTTCATTACCTATTTTCTAATCGCCGAGGCGGCGATTAGAGGCCGAGCAGCATGCGCTGCGGATTCTCCAGCTGGTCCTTGATGTCGACCAGGAACAGCACCGCGTCCTTGCCGTCGATGATGCGGTGGTCGTAGGAGATCGCGATGTACATCATCGGCGCGGCGATCACCTGGCCGTTCTCGACGATGGCGCGCTCCTTGATCGTGTGCATGCCCAGGATCGCGCTCTGCGGCGGGTTGACGATCGGCGTGGACAGCAGCGAGCCGAAGGTGCCGCCGTTGGTGATGGTGAAGGTGCCGCCCTGCAGGTCGTCCAGGCTCAGCTTGCCGTCGCGCGCCTTCTTCGCGTAATCGGCGATGCCCTGCTCGATGTCGGCAAAGCCCATGTCCTGCACGTCGCGCAGCACCGGGGTCACCAGGCCCTTGTCGGTGGATACGGCGATCGAGATGTCCTGGTAGCCGTGATAGATCACGTCGTTGCCGTCGACCGAGGCATTGACCACCGGATGGCGCTTGAGCGCTTCGGCGGTGGCCTTGACGAAGAAGCTCATGAAGCCGAGCTTGATGCCGTGGGTCTTCTGGAACTGCTCGCCCAAAGACTTCCGCATCTTCACCACCTCGGCCAGGTTCACCTCGTTGAACGAGGTGAGCATGGCGATCGAGTTCTTCGACTGCATCAGCCGCTCGGCGATCTTGGCGCGCATGCGGGTCATCGGGACGCGCTCTTCCGGACGCGCGCCCGGCGTGGGCCTGGCGGCCGGAGCCGGCGCGGCGGCTCCGCCGCCCTTGCCCCCCGAGGCGGCCTGGCCGTAGTTGATCAGGTCCTCCTTGGTCACGCGGCCGTCGCGGCCGGTGCCGGCGACCTTGGACGGGTCGATGTTCTCTTCCGTCGCCACGCGGCGACCGGCCGGGGACAGCTGCGCGGTGGATGCGGATGCCGCAGCGGGCTTCGCTGCTTCGGCCTTGGCCGGAGCCGGAGCGGCGGCTTCCTTGGCCGCCGGGGCAGGCGCGGCGGCGACCGCCCCGGCTTCGATGATCGCGATGACCTGCTCGCTGTTCACCGTATCGCCGACGTCGTGGCGGATTTCCTTCAGCACGCCGTCAACCGGCGCGGGTACTTCCAGCACCACCTTGTCGGTTTCGAGATCGACCAGATTCTCGTCGCGCTTGACCGCATCGCCGGCCTTCTTGTGCCAGGTCGCGATGGTGGCGTCGGAGACGGACTCGGGCAGGACGGGGACTTTGACTTCGATGGACATGATGCAGTGATCCTTTGGGGGACTTATTCAGCCGAGTGATCCGTGCCGACCGGCGCAACCAGTGCCTGTTCGACGAGTGCTGCCTGTTCGGCGACATGGGTATTGAAATGACCGGCGGCCGGCGCTGCCGAGCGGGAGCGTCCGGCGTACGAGAGGTTGTGCTTGCTGCCCGTGCAGGCTTGCAGGTGATGACGGATCTGGAACCATGCGCCCTGGTTCATCGGTTCTTCCTGGCACCAGATGACTTCCCCTGCCGAAGGGTACTTGGCCAGCTCGGCGATGACTTCGGGGCGCGGGAACGGGTAGAGCTGCTCGACGCGCACGAGGGCGACATCCTTCAGTTCGCGTTTTTCGGCTTCCTCGAGAAGATCGTAGTAGACCTTGCCCGCGCACAGCACCACGCGCCTGACCTTCCTGGCCGGCAGCTTGCGGTGTTCGCCGATCACCAGCTGGAAGCTTCCCGTGGCCAGCTCCTCCAGGCTCGACACCGCCAGCTTGTGGCGCAACAGCGACTTGGGCGTCATCACGATCAGCGGCTTGCGCACGGTGCGCAGCATCTGCCGGCGGATCATGTGGAAATCCTGCGCAGGCGTGGTCGGCACGCAGACCTGGATGTTGTCGAACGCGCACAATTGCAGGAAGCGCTCCAGTCGCGCCGAGGAGTGCTCCGGTCCCTGGCCTTCGTAGCCGTGCGGCAACAGCAGCACCAGCCCGCACAGGCGGTTCCATTTCGATTCGCCGGAACTGATGAACTGGTCGATCACCACCTGCGCGCCATTGGCGAAGTCGCCGAACTGGCCCTCCCAGATGTTGAGCGTGTCCGGGTCGGTGGTGGAGTAGCCGTATTCGAACGCCATCACCGCCTCTTCGCTCAGCAGCGAGTCGACCACTTGCACGTCGGCACCGCCGCGCACGGTGGCCAGCGGCATGAAGGTGTGGCCATTTTTCTGGTCGTGCAGCACGGCATGGCGGTGGAAGAACGTGCCGCGGCCGACGTCCTGGCCCACCAGGCGCATGTCGTGGCCGGCATCGATCAGCGTGGCGTAGGCAAGGTTCTCGGCAAAGCCCCAATCGGCCGGAAGCTCGCCGCTGGCCATCTTGAGGCGGTCCTCGTAGATCTTCGCCACGCGCGCCTGCAGCGTCATGTCGGCCGGCAGGGTGAGGATCTTGCCGGCGAGTTCCTGCAGTTTCCGCAGCGGCACGGTGGTATCGGTCGGCGACGACAGCTTGCCGCCAATGAAGCGCGCCCAGTCGACATGGCCGTCGCGCGGCGGCGACGGATCCAGATCGGTCATCGGCGCGCCCGCCTCCAGCCGGTCGCGGTAGGCATCGAAGCGCTTCTGCGCGTCATCGTCGGCGATCACGCCTTCGCGTACCAGCCGCTGCGCGTAAAGCACGCGCGCGGTCGGGCGCTTGCGGATCAGCTGGTACATCACCGGCTGCGTCGCCGCGGGTTCGTCGGCTTCGTTGTGGCCGTGGCGGCGATAGCAGACCAGATCGATCACCACGTCGCGGCGGAACTGCTTGCGGAACGCGTAGGCGAGCCGGGTGACCTGGATCACCGCTTCGGGGTCGTCGCCGTTCACATGCAGCACCGGCGCATTGACCATCTTGGCCAGGTCGGTGCAGTACATGGTGGAACGGGCGTCCTGCGGATTGGAAGTGGTGAAGCCGATCTGGTTGTTGACCACGATGTGCAGGCTGCCGCCGATCTTGAAGCCGCGGGCCTGCGACATGTTGAGCAACTCCATGTTCACGCCCTGGCCGGCGAATGCGGCATCGCCGTGGATCAGCACCGCGATCGACTGCTCGTGCATGGTGTCGCGGCGGCGTGTCTGCCTTGCGCGCACCGAACCGGCCACCACCGGGTTGACGATTTCCAGATGCGACGGGTTGAACGCCAGCGCCACGTGCACGCCGCCGTTGGGTGTCCTGACGTCGGCGGAAAAACCCATGTGGTACTTCACGTCGCCCGAATGGGCCGGGTCGTCCGGATGTTCGAACCTGCCCTCGAACTCGTCGAACAGGGTTTTCGGCGGCTTGCCCAGGATGTTGACCAGCACGTTGAGGCGCCCGCGATGGGCCATGCCGATCACCAGTTCCTTGATGCCGTTGTCGCCGGCGGCGCTGACCACGTCGTCGATCAGCGGAATCAGGCTGTCGCCGCCTTCCAGCGAAAAGCGCTTCTGGCCGACGTACTTGGTATGCAGGTAGCGATCGAGGCCTTCGGCGGCGGTCAGGCCGTCCAGTACGCGCAGCTTGCCGGGCTTGTCCAGCCCGCTGTTGCCGGCAGCCTGCTCGAGCCGGGTGTAGATCCAGTTGCGCTGGTCATGGTTGCTGATGTGCATGAACTCGGCGCCGATCGTGCCGGCATAGGTTTTCCTGAGCCGGGCCAGCAGTTCGCGCAGTTTCAGCCGCTGCCCGCCGCCGGCATAGTTGCCGGTGTCGAACTCGGTATCCAGGTCGGCATCGTTCAGGCCGTGAAAGGCCAGACCCAGATCCGGTGCCGGCATTTTCTCGGTCAGGCCGAGCGGATCGAGATCGGCGGCGAGGTGGCCGCGCGAGCGATAGGCGGTGAGCAGGCGCAATACGCCGGCCTGCTTGCGCGCGTGCTCGTCGCTCATCGGCGCGGTGGCGACACCGGCACGGCGCTGCTTCTGCGCCGCTTCGATCCGTGCAATCGCCGCCTGCGGGGAGACGTCGCCCGCTTCGCGGCCCTTGAAAGACTCGAAATATCCGTTCCAGTCAGCGGATACCGACGAGGGGTCGGCCAGCCAGGCGTCATACAGCGATTCGACGTAATCGGCGTTGCCGCCAGCGAGTTGGGAAGACTCGAAGAACTCGCGGATCAGATTTGTACTCACGTTACCACCGGCGGGGAGGGGATATTTGCAACCATCCGTGTGACCTTTGATGTCGCGGCTTTCCATCGGTATTCAACCCCGACGGACCCGTCTCGAGCGGATGGTTGGAGATCATCCGTTCGATTATACCCTTGGCCTGCCGCGACGCGGCAAGCCACCGCGTGCGCAAGAAACAGCGGACGGGTCCCCGCCCGGCATCTGCGACGGCCATGGCGGGGCAATCTGGCCACCAAAGCCCGACAGGCTGCTAGATGTCCAGCGTGTGCAGCATGCTCGCGTGCTCGGCACGTTCCCACACTTCGTCGAAATGCTGCTGCAACGGTGCATGGACGACGCGGTCGTGGCGGGCGGCGCGGCCTTGCGGCCGGTCGGCCTCGGGCAGGAACAGGTAGCCGCCGACATCGTTGAGCAGATAGGCCGAGGCATAGGCGAGGTCGGCCTCCTCTGTCGGCGTACGGATCTGCAGGGCACTGGGCAGGCGCTGCGCCAGCGCGATCAGCCGATGATCGTTGCGCAGGGCCGCTGCCGGGTCGTGCAGCAGGATCCGGATCTGCGCGCAGCGACCGGAGACCGCGATGCGCCGCAACTGCGCCAGCTCGCCGGTGCCGGCGTAACTGTCGTTGTCGAGCAAGGGCGCGTAGATCGCCAGCCGATGCCGCGTTTCGCTCAGCAGTTGCAGTCGGGCGGCTGCGGTTTCCCCGCGATGGGATGCGGGCAGGGCGCCGATGTCGCGTTCCGCTGCGGCGTCGCCGGCGGGCGGCGGCAGGGTCAGGCGCATGGCCCGGTGTGGCAGACCGGC
Organism: Lysobacteraceae bacterium; assembly: GCA_028871555.1. Classification (GTDB taxonomy): domain Bacteria; phylum Pseudomonadota; class Gammaproteobacteria; order Xanthomonadales; family Rhodanobacteraceae; genus Rhodanobacter. The sequence goes on along the minus strand of JAGWNA010000023.1, from coordinate 9,580 downwards.
ATCGTCGAACACCTCGCCGTGCGCATTGAAACCGCCGCGCTCGTAGAAGCCGATCGCGCTGACTTGCGCGGCCAGCGTCACTTCGGGCCAGCCTTGTGCACGGGCACGCCCGATCAGTTCGCGCAGCAGCGCCACGCCGACGCCTTTGCCGCGCCAGTCGCGCAACACGGCCATGCGGCCGATCTTGTGGTCGCCGCCGAGCCGGGCGCAGCCGATCGGCCGGCCGCTGTCATCGCGGGCCAGTACATGCCAGCAATCGGCATCGAGCCCGTCCCGTTCACGCGCTTCGGGCACGCCTTGCTCGTCGATGAAGACCTGCCGGCGAATGTCGAGCAGCGTGTCGCGGTCACGCTCTCGCGACCAGTCGGCAACCTCCACGCTGAAGTCCTGCAGTCTCACCGGCGCCTGCCCCCGCGCAGTACCAGGTGGCCATCGTTGACCAGGCCGAGCAACAACGCAACTTCGGTGGGGGACGGCGCGGCGGCAGGGTTGAGCGTGCGCCGTTCGCACAGCTGTCCGGCCAGCTCGGGCGTGGCCGGGTATGCGGCGCCGCTGGCATACAGCATGCAGCCGGTTTTGCCGCGGCTCCACGCCAGCCGCGACCATGGATGACGCAGCAGTTGCGCGCCCGCCGCCAGTTTTTTGCGCAGCGCCGTTGCGTCCAGTGGCGGCTCCAGCGCGGCCGGTGTCTGCGCATTGCGGTAGCGGGTGATGAAGCGGCCGAACCAGTCGCGCAAGCTGTCGTCGTCCAGCGCGGCCGCGAACGGCAGGGCCGCCTTGAGGCGCGCCAGGGTGGCGTTGTCGATCTCGCCGGCGGCTCTGGCCGGTACCAGATCGGGGTCGGCATAGCGCTGCTCGTCGGGCAGGCGCTCGGCGAGGTAGTCGGCCAGATCGCCGGTGAGTTCGGCCTGCGACGGTGCGCGCATGCCGATCGAGAACGTCATGCACGGGCCGCCGAACGCGACTCCGTCATGGGCGATGTTCGGCGGCAGGTACAGCATGTCGCCCGCTTCCAGCAGCCATTCGTGGGTGGGTTCAAACCGTGCCAGCTGCTTGAGTTCGACATCCGGGCGGAAATCCTTCGGTGCGTGCGGGTCGTCGCTGATCGCCCAGTGGCGCTGACCCGGACCCTGCAGCAGGAACACGTCGTACTGGTCGACATGCGCGCCGACCCCGCCGCCCGGTTCGGCGTAGGAGACCATGATGTCGTCCAGGCGCCAACTGGGCAGAAAGCGGAAATGCTCCAGCAGCCCGGCGACATCCGCGTCCCATTTGTCGACGTCCTGTACCAGCAGGGTCCAGTTGCTGCCCGGCGTCCTGCCGAAATCGGCTTCGTCGAGCGGGCCGGTTTTGACGCTCCAGCGGTCGCGCTTTTCGTCGTGCACGATCAGTCGCGACAGCGCGCCGTCTTCGCAGGCGAGACCGGCCAGGTCATCCGGTTCCAGCGGCGGCTTGAAATCGGGAAAGGCGTTGCGGATCAGCAGCGGCCGTTTCTGCCAGTAGTCGTGCAGAAACCGCGCCGGGCTCATGCCTAGCGGTTGCCGCGCGGAGCCGCGGACTTCGATCGGAGGCACAGGGGGCTTGGTCATCCGCGCATTGTAGCGATCTGCCGGCCGCAGCTCCGCGGGGTGTTTCAGTGAAACGCCTTCACCATGTGATCCAGACCCAACCCGAGCACCGCGGTCGCGGCCAGCAAGGTCGCCACGCGCGCCGGCAGGCGCCGGGCAAGTACGGCGCCGAAGGGTGCGGCGACCACGCCGCCGACGATCAGGCCGAACACGGCGGCGCCTTCGCTGGCGCCGACATAGAGCAGAAAACTGATGCTGGCCGCTGCGCTGACCACGGCCTTGGCCAGATGCACGGTGCCGATCACCATGCGCGGGGCGGTGCCGCGCGCGATCAGTGTGGTCACGGTCAGCGCGCTCCAGCCGCCACCGGCGACGGCGTCGGCGAAGCCGGCGACCAGCCCCAGCGCGGGTGCGGCACGTGGCACGCGATCGGCATGATGCCGGGCGCCACGCATGCCGCGCAGCAGCAGGAGCAACCCCATGCCGAGCAGGTACGGCGTCAAGGCCAGGCGCATCCATGCCACGGGTACCCGGCTGACCACGATGGTGCCGATCACCGCGCCGATCACCCCCGGAATCGCCAGGCTCCAGAACAGGCGCTTGCGCACGTTGCCGACCACCAGGTGACTGATGCCGGAGGCGCCGCAGGTGAAGGTTTCCGCGTAATGCACGCTGGCACTCGCCACCGCCGGCGGCAGGCCAAGCCCCAGCAGCATCGCCGCCGAAGCCACGCCGTAGGCCATGCCGAGCGCGCCGTCGATCAACTGGGCGAGTGCGCCGACGGCGGCGAAAGTGAGGAATTCCGGTAACGGTGGCATGGGCGAAGTATCGGGATGCGCCGCTGGCTGCGGAAATAAGGCGTCGGCATATGCTCATGCCCACACGTCCTTTCCGCTGCTTCGGCGCCACGACTATGTTTGGACGCCAAGAAGTCCGGACGTCCAGAGGAAGTCGCCGTGAACGCTGCTGTCGCGCCGGAATTGCCGGCAACCACGCTGGATGCCGCAAAGGTCGCGCAGCTGGCGCAACTGACGGAGGGGCTGACGCCGGCCGAACTCTACTGGGTGGCCGCGTGGAGCGCCGCAAAGGCGGCACAGGCGCAACGCGCAGGCGCGTCGGCCAGGCCCGCAGTCGGCGCCGAGCCGTCGCAGCGCCTGACGATCGTCTACGGCAGCCAGACCGGCAATGCCAAACGTCTGGCCGAACAGTTGGCCCGGCGCAGCTCGGATGCCGGCTTGCCGGTGCGCCTGCTGCGTGCCGACGCCTACCCGCAGCGCGAGCTGGCGCAGGAGCGTTATCTCGCCGTGGTGATCAGCACCCAGGGCGAGGGCGAGCCGCCGGACGATGCGCGGGGCTTCGTCGAGTTCATCGCCGGCAAGCGCGCGCCGAAGCTGCCGTCGCTGCAGTTCGGCGTGCTCGGCCTGGGCGATTCGAGTTATCCGCAGTTCTGCGCGATCGGCCGCCAGCTCGATGCGCGGCTGGCCGAACTCGGCGGCACCCGCTTCGCGTCGCTGGGCGAGGCCGATGTGGATATCGAGACGATCGCCACGCCGTGGCTGGACACCGCGCTGGAGCGTGCCCGCGAGGGACTCAAGACAGCCACCCCGGTCGCGCGCGTCACGCCGCTGCATGCGGTATCGAAGCAGGCCGCGCACTCGCGCGAGCAGCCGTTTGCCGCCACCGTGCTGGCCAACCAGCGCATCGTGGCGCGCGACAGCGAGCGCGACGTGCGGCACATCGAGCTGTCGCTGGAAGGTTCGGGCCTGCATTACCAGCCCGGCGATGCGCTGGGCGTGTGGCCGCGCAATCCGCCCGCGCTGGTCGCGCAGTGGCTGGAGGCGCTGCAACTCGATGGCGAGCGCGAGGTCGCCCATCAGGGGCGCACGCTGTCGCTGGCCCGCTGGCTGGGCGCCGAGCGCGAGATCACCCAGCTCAGCCGTCCGTTCGTCAAGACGCTGGCCGAGCTCGGCAAACATGCCGACTTGCTGGACCTGTTGCGCCCCGAACAGTCGGCCAGGCTCGCGGCGCTGCTGACCCGCGACCAGCCGATCGACCTGCTGCGCCGCTACCCCGTGCGCTGGCAGCCCGAAGCCTTGCTGGCCGCACTGCGCCCGCTGACGCCGCGGCTGTATTCGATCGCGTCCAGCCCGAAGGCCGTGGGCGAGGAGGTGCACCTGACGGTGGCGGTGGTCGACTACGAAGCCCACGGCAGCGCGCACTGGGGCGCGGCCTCCACGTTTCTGGCGGCGGCCGACGAAGACGGCAGGGTGCCGGTGTTCATCGAATCGAACGAGCGGTTCCGGCTGCCGGCCGACCCGGCGCGCGACATCATCATGATCGGCCCCGGCACCGGCGTGGCGCCGTTCCGCGCGTTCGTGCAGGAGCGTCAGGAAAGCGGCGCGACGGGTCGCAACTGGTTGTTCTTCGGCAACCGCCATTTCGCGCAGGACTTCCTCTACCAGACCGAGTGGCAGGATGCGCTGAAGCGCGGCGCGCTGCACCGCCTCGACCTCGCGTTCTCGCGCGACGATGTGCGGGATGTTGCGAGGGAGTCTGCCCTTTCGAAAAGTCCGCACACGGATGTGCGGGATGTTGCGAGGGAATCCGCTCTTTCGAAAAGTCCGCATACGGATGTGCGGGATGTTGCGAGGGAATCGCACAAGATCTACGTACAGGATCGCCTGCGCGAAAACGGCGCCGAGCTTTACGCGTGGCTCGAGGGCGGCGCGCACCTCTACGTCTGCGGCGACTCCGCGCACATGGCGAAGGACGTGCACGCCGCGCTGATCGAGCTGGCCGCCGCCCACGGCGGCCTTTCTCCCGACGACGCCAAAGCCTGGCTCGACGACCTCCTGCAGCAGGGCCGCTACGCCCGCGACGTGTACTGAAGATGACCACGCCTCTTTCCGATTTCGAACACGTCAAGGCCGCCAGCCGTTTCCTGCGCGGCGGCATCGCCGAAGGCCTGGCCGATCCGGTCACCGGCGCGATCGGCGAGGACGATGGCAAGCTGCTGAAATTCCACGGCAGCTACCAGCAGGACGATCGCGACCTGCGCGACGAACGCCGCCGGCAGAAGCTGGAGCCGGCGTACTCGTTCATGCTGCGCGCACGCCTGCCCGGCGGCGTGGTGACGCCGGCGCAGTGGCTGGTGTTCGACTGCATCGCGCGCGAACACGCCAACGGCACGCTGCGCATCACCACCCGGCAGACGTTCCAGTGGCACGGCATCATCAAGCGCAAGCTGAAACCCACCATCGCGGCGATCCACCATGCGCTGGCCACCACCATCGCGGCTTGCGGCGACGTGGTGCGCAACGTGGTCAGTACCGCCAACCCGGTCGAATCGCCGGCGCACGCGATCACCTACGCGTGGGCGGCGAAGCTGTCCGAGGACCTGGCGCCGAAGACGCGCGCCTATCACGAGATCTGGCTGGACGGCGAGCAGCTGGTCGGCCAGCACGCCGCCGACCGGCCGGAAGCCGAGCCGCTGTACGGTGCCACCTATCTGCCGCGCAAGTTCAAGATCGGCCTGGCGATTCCGCCGCTCAACGATGTCGACGTGTTCGCCCAGGATCTGGGCCTGATCGCGATCATCGAGCAGGGCGAACTGCAAGGTTTCAACGTGGCGGTCGGCGGCGGCATGGGCGCCACGCACAACGACGCGACCACCTATCCGCGGCTGGCCGACGTGATCGGCTTCGTCACGCCCGGGCAGTTGTACGCCGTCGCCGAGACGGCGGTTGCCGTGCAGCGCGACTGGGGCAACCGCAGCGAACGCAAGCATGCGCGGCTGAAGTACACGCTCGACCATCGCGGGCTGGATGCGTTCGTCGCCGAACTTCAGTCGCGCCTCGGCTTCGCGCTGCAGCCGCCGCGCCCGTTCCGGTTCGACCACAACGGCGACCGCTACGGCTGGATCGAGGGCCACGACGGGCGCTGGCATCTCACCTTGCACATCGAATCGGGCCGCCTCGCCGATGTCGGCGAGCGGCGCGCGCTGACCGGTTTGCGCGAACTGGCCCTGGTGCACACCGGCGATTTCCGCCTCACCTGCAACCAGAACCTGATCGTGGCGAACGTCGAGGCCGCCGACCGCGCGCGCATCGATGCGATCGTCGAGGCCCACGGTCTGGACGGCTACCGCCGGCAGAGCGCGATCCGGCGCCATGCAGTGGCTTGTGTCGCGCTGCCGACCTGCGGCCTGGCGATGGCCGAGAGCGAGCGCTACCTGCCGGCCCTGCTGCCGAAGCTCGAAGCGGCGCTCGAACGCCACGGCCTTGCCGATGCGCCGATCCTGCTGCGCCTGTCCGGCTGCCCCAACGGCTGCTCACGGCCGTACCTGGGCGAGATCGCCCTGGTCGGGCGCGGGCCGGGGCGCTACGACCTGCGCCTGGGCGCGGACTTCAGCGGCCAGCGCCTGAATCAGGTCTATCGCGAGAACGTCGACGAGGCGGCGATTCTCGAGGCACTCGATCCGCTGTTCGCGCGCTATGCCGCCGGGCGAACGCAAGGCGAAGGCTTCGGCGACTTCCTGCTGCGCACCGGCATCCTGGCGCCGGTTTCGCCGCGGCGCATCCCGGCGACGGTCGTGGCATGAACATGCACGCGATGCGCATCGAGGCCGCCGAGCCGGAGCCGCAGTCGCTGGCCGAACTCAATGCCGCGCTGGCGCGCCTCACCGTCGAGCAACGGGTGGCATGGGCGCTGGAAAACATTCCCGGCGAACACGTGCTGTCGTCCAGCTTCGGCGCGCAGGCGGCGGTATCGCTGCACCTGGTGACGCGCCAGCGTCCGCAGATTCCGGTGGTGCTGATCGACACCGGCTACCTGTTTCCCGAAACCTATCGCTTCGTCGACGAACTCACCGCGCGACTGGCGCTGAATCTCAAGGTGTACGGCTCGCCGCTCAGCCCCGCATGGATGGAGGCGCGGCATGGACGGCTCTGGGAGCAGGGCGTGGCCGGCATCGACCGCTACAACCAGCTGCGCAAGGTCGAGCCGATGCAGCGCGCGCTGAGCGAACTCGGCGCCACCAGCTGGTTCGCCGGCCTGCGCCGCGACCAGTCGCGCAGCCGCGCGGCGATCGAGTTTGCCGAACACCGCAACGGCCGCTGGAAATTCCATCCGCTGGCCGACTGGAGCGACCGCGACATCGGCCAGTACCTCGCGCGCCACGGCCTGCCGTACCACCCGCTGTGGGAGCAGGGCTACGTGTCGATCGGCGACCGTCACACCAGCCGTCGCTGGGAGCCGGGCATGGACGCCGAGGACACCCGCTTCTTCGGACTCAAGCGCGAATGCGGGTTGCACAGCATCACGTGACGCACCGGCTGCCGCAACGCGCCGGCCTTGTCCGCATGACTGCAATACGACCGCAATGGCCCAGGCAGGCCAGGATCTTCGCGCACAGCAGACTACGCTGGCCAAGGCGGTCGTCCGCGGCACTTCGTTCTTGAGAAGACCGGCGATCCCGATCACGGGATGACGGTTCCAGATGGCGCGTGATACAGCTGTCCCCGATGGCCATCGACAGGTCATGCCCGCGCATACCGCACGAGCGGGGCCAATGACACAGCCGCGGGCAGACCGAACGGCTATCCCGGCATGCGGAGCCCGGCAGCGGTCGTGCGCAGGGGGGACTTTCGCCACTTGTAATCCGGCAAACGAAGCCTGCACAGTCGCCGAAATCGCCGGCGCGCAGTGCTTGCACTGTTGCGCGTCCCGTTTTCGCACCGAGGAAAAGACAATCATGCCGCGCAACCGCTTCCGTGTTCTTCCACTGGCGATTCTTGCCGCCATCGGCATCGTGCCGGCCTTTGCCGCCAAGGCGCCGGCGCAGTCAACGCCGGTCCAGGCGCCCGACAAAGGGCCGTTCGCGTCATTGCACTTCCGCAACCTGGGGCCGGCCGTCGCCGGCGGTCGCGTCACCGCGGTAGTCGGCATCCCCGGCAATCGGCTGACCTACTACGTGGGTGCCGCCGCCGGCGGCGTGTGGAAAACCAGCGACGGCGGCGAGCACTTCAAGCCGATCTTCAACCACGAAGCATCGGCTTCGATCGGCGCGCTGGCGCTGGCGCCGTCCAATCCCAACCTGGTCTGGGTGGGCACCGGCGAAAGCAATATCCGCAACGACATCATGGATGGTGCCGGCGTGTATCTGTCCACCGACGCCGGCAAGACCTTCAAGCGCATGGGCCTGAACGACGCCGGCCAGATCGGCAAGATCGTGGTCGACCCGCTGAACCCCGATCACGTGCTGGTGGCCGCACTGGGTCATGCGTGGGGACCGAACGCCGAACGCGGCGTGTTCGAAACCACCGACGGCGGCAAGAGCTGGCACAAGACACTGTTCGTCGACGACCACACCGGCGCCATCGACATCGCGATGGCGCCGGGCAACCCCGAGGTGCTGTTCGCGTCCACCTGGGAAGTGGTGCGTCACCCATGGAGTCTGGTCGACGGCGGCAAGGGCAGCGGCCTGTGGCGTTCCACCGACGGCGGCGCCAGCTGGAAACGGCTCGGCGAAGGCCTGCCCAAAGGCCCGCTGGGACGCATCGCGGTGGCCACCGCGCCGAGCGACCCCGAACGTGTCTACACCTTGATCGAGACCAAGCCGGGCCAGGGCCTGCTGTTCGTGTCGCACGATCTGGGCGACAAGTGGAGCGAGGTCAGCGACAACCACGCGCTGGACGTGCGGCCGTTCTACTTCTCCCGTTTCGAGGTGTCGCCGGTCGATGCCGACAAGCTCTATTTCATGTCGTTCTACCTGATGGAATCGGACGACGGCGGCAAGACCGCGCACGTCGTCGACAAGAGCGTGCACGTCGACCACCACGCGTTGTGGATCGACCCGACCCATCCGCAGCGCATCATCCAGGGCAACGACGGCGGCGCGTACCTGAGCCAGGATGGCGGCAAGAGCTGGCGCTTCCTCGATGGCCTGCCGATCGAGCAGGACTACATGGTGGCGGCCGACGGCAGGGCGCCGTACACCCTGTGCGCCGGCCTGCAGGACAACAGCGGCTGGTGCGGGCCGTCCAGCTCGCTGGCCGACAAGGTGGTCGGCGGCAACGACTGGTTCAACGTGGTCGGCGGCGACGGCCAGTACGTGGTGCCGGCCGGCGACGACCTGATCTACAACGACTCGCAGGACGGAGCGATGGCGGTGTTCCATCGCGCCAGCAAGCGCAGCGACTTCGTGATGCCCTACCTGCACGGCCCGGCGTTCGTGAACGACCTGCCGCCCGACCAGGTGAAATACCGCTTCAACTGGACCAGCCCGATCGCGGTCGATCCGCAAGATCCGAAGACCGTCTACCTGGGCGGCAACGTGGTGTTCAAGTCCACCGACGCCGGCCTGCACTGGACGCCGGTCAGCGGCGACCTTACCCGCAACGACAAGGCCAGGCAGGCGCTCTCCGGCGGCCCGGTGAACCTCGACCTGTCCGGCGCGGAAACCTACGACACCGTGCTCTCGCTCAGCGTGGCGCCGTCCGACGGGCAAGTGCTGTGGGCCGGCACCGACGACGGCCTGGTGCAGGTCAGCCGCGACGGCGGCGCGCACTGGAGCAACGTGACCCCCGGCGGTGCGCCGAAGTGGGCGCGCGTGTACCAGGTGGGCGTGTCGGCCAGCGCGCCGGGCACCGCCTACGTGGGCTTCGACGCGCACGAGCTGGACGATCGCCATGCGTATGTCTGGCGCACCGACAGCTACGGCAAGAGCTGGACGCGCATCGACAAGGGCCTGCCGAACGCGCCGGTGTTCGTGGTGCGCGAGGATCCCGCGCACGCCGGCGTGCTGGTGGCCGGCACCGACATCGGCGCCTTCCTCTCGCGCGACAACGGCGGCCACTGGTCGCCGCTGCAGGCGCATCTGCCGACGGTGCCGGTGGTCGACGTGAAGTTCGTGCAGGGCGACCTGGTGCTGGCCACCCACGGCCGCGGCATCTTCGTGTTCGACCATTTCGCGCCGCGGGCCGAATACGGCGACGGCGTGGCGAAGCAGCCGC
>JAGWNA010000107.1 GCA_028871555.1 Lysobacteraceae bacterium | reverse complement strand
CCATCGCGCACAGGGTGCGCTCCTACGAGTCAGCGATGCCGGCGGCGAGTTCCTCGCCCCAGGCCTGCAACTGGTCGAGCAGGGCCAGCTTGTCCTGCGCCTGCGGGTCGGCGCGCAGTTCGGCGAGGCGGGCGAAGTAGTCGTCGAGGGTGAGGCCGGTCAGCGGCGTCGGGCGGGTCAGGCGGGCTGTGCGGAAGGCTTCCCAGCGGGCCTGTTCGGCGGCATCCAGCGTCTCGGGCCAGTTGCGCGCGCGATAGCGCAGCAGCAGTTCCGGGTAGCGCGGATCGCGGAACGGAAACACGCGTTCGCCCAGTTGCGACGGCGGCGTGGCACGCACCTGCGCCAGCAGCTTCCTGTCCGCATCGGGCAGGAAGCCGCCGCCGTACAGCGCCAGTTCGGGATCTTCCGGCGGCGGCAACTCGGCGGCGCGCCGGAAAATCCGCCGCAGTTTCTCGGGCAAGCCGTCGATCGCGCGCAGCACGTCGCGATGGGCCAGGCAGCGATCCAGGTCCAGTTGCAGGCGCTGCAGATCGACGCCCTGCAGCACCGACAATGGCGCCAGCGCCGGCACATGGCTGGCGCGCACGGTGCGCAGCGGTATGCGTTCGACGCCCTCGGGCAGGTCGGCGCGCGCGGTGAACATGCGGTCGGCGATCTCGTCCTCGTCCAGCGCCAGCCATGCCGTGGGGTCGCTCGCCAGGTCGTACACGATCACCTCGCCGGCGCGGCTCGGATGCGCCGCCAGCGGTGCGATCACGGCGAGGCAATGCCGGCTGGCCGGGTAGCGCGAGGACACGTGCACCACCGGCGTCATGTTCGCCATGTCGAGCAGCTCGAACACCTTCTGCTTGCGCCGCAGGCCGTAATACCAGTCCCACAGCCGCGGCTGGCGCACGCGGATCAGCCGCGCCAGATCGATCAGCGCATGCACGTCCGACAACGCATCGTGGGCGTGTTCCTGCCTGAGCTGGTTGGCGCTGGCCAGGTGCTCCAGCTTGAAGCTGGGCGAGCCGTCCTCGCGGGTGGGCCAGACGATGCCTTCGGGCCGCAGCGCCTGGCACAGGCGCACCAGGTCGATCAGGTCCCAGCGCGAATTGCCGTTCTCCCACTCGCGGCCGTACGGCTCGAAGAAGTTGCGGTAAAGCATCTGGCGGGTGAATTCGTCGTCGAAGCGCAGCGAGTTGTAGCCCACGCCGCAGGTGCCCGGCATGGCCAGCTGTTCGTGCACGCGGGCGGCGAACCCGGCCTCGTTGACGCCTTCGCGTTCCGCCAGCTGAGGGGTGATGCCGGTGATCATGCAGGCATCCGGATGCGGCGGCATCTCGCGCGGCGGCTTGCCGTAGAACATCACCGGCTCGCCGACGACCTCCAGCTCCAGCGTGGTGCGGACGCCGGCAAACTGCACCAGCCGGTCGCGCCGCGGGTCGGCCCCGAAGGTCTCGTAGTCGTGCCAGAAGAAGGTCTGCATCCGGCGATCATCGCATGCTCGCAACCCGCTCCGGCATGGGCGCGGCCGGCAAGACTGGTAAACTTGTGCAACTTAAGGAGACCTCATGAGCCATGCACACGACGACAACCTGATCTGGATCGATCTGGAGATGACCGGCCTCGATACCGACAACGATTCGATTCTGGAGATCGCCACGATCGTCACCGACAAGGATCTGAACGTGCTGGCCGAAGGCCCGGTATTCGCGATCCGCCACGAGATCGACCGGCTGGAGTCGATGGACAGCTGGAACAGCAACCAGCACCACAAGTCCGGACTCTGGCGGCAGGTGCTGATCTCGCAGACCGATCATGCGATGGCCGAGCTGGCCACGGTCGACTTTCTGCGCGAGTGGGTGCCGCCGGGCAAGTCGCCGATGTGCGGCAACTCGATCTGCCAGGACCGGCGCTTCATGCACCGCCAGATGCCGCGGCTGGAGCGCTACTTCCATTACCGCAACCTGGATGTCTCCACGCTCAAGGAGCTGGCCCGGCGCTGGGCACCGAACATCGCCAAAAGCGTCAGCAAGGAATCGGCGCATACCGCGCTGTCCGACATCCGCGATTCGATCGAGGAGTTGCGTTGCTACCGTCGCTTCATGGGCGAGCTGGGCGGGTCGGTCGGGGCCTGATGCCGTGTCGCAGCGGGCTTGGCGGAGTGTCGGATCAGTGAGGAGCTGAACATGTCGATCGATCTGTTTGCGCCGGTGCTCGACTGTGCCGGGCGTCCATTGCTCCTGGATCGCCCGCGGGTGGTCGGCATCCTCAACGTCACCCCCGATTCGTTCTCCGACGGCGGTACGCACGACAGCGTGGAAGCGGCCGTGGCGCATGGCCTGCGCCTGGCGCAGGAGGGCGCCGACATGCTCGACGTCGGCGGCGAGTCGACCCGCCCCGGCGCGGCGGCGGTATCGGTCGAGGAGGAATTGCGCCGGGTGCTGCCGGTGATCGGGCAGCTGGTCGCGCGCACCACGCTGCCGATCGCGATCGATACCTCCAGGCCGCAGGTGATGCGCGCGGCGGTCGCGGCCGGGGCCGGCATGATCAACGACGTGTACGCGCTGCGCCGCGAAGGGGCGATGGAGGCCGCCGTCGAGCTGGGCGTGCCGGTGTGCCTGATGCACATGCAGGGCGAGCCGGGCGGGATGCAGGCCGATCCCCGCTATGACGACGTGGTCGGCGAAGTGCACCGTTTCCTCACCGACCGGCTGTTCGCCTGCGAGATGGCAGGCATCGACCGGCGCAAGGTGATGGTCGATCCGGGCTTCGGCTTCGGCAAGACGCTCGAACACAACCTGGCGCTGCTGTGCGCGCTGGAGCGCTTCGGCAACCTGGGCAGCGGCGTGTATGTCGGGCTGTCGCGCAAGGCGATGATCGGCACGCTGACCGGCAGGGCCGTGCCGGCCGAACGTGCCGCCGGTTCGGCCGCGGCGGCACTGGTCGCCGTGCAACGCGGCGCGCGCATGGTGCGCGTGCACGACGTGGCCGCCACGGTCGATGCGCTGGCCGTGTGGCAGGCAGTGCATGCGCTCGACAGCGTGCCGCGGCGCGAAGAGAGGAAGCCGGCCATGCCGCGCTGGCCGGATGACGAGTGAGCGCTTCCATCCTGGCGATGCGGCGCTATGCTTCGCCGGAGGGCAGGGACAACCGTTCGGGACTGAAGGCCACGATGAACCAGCGTAAATACTTCGGTACGGACGGCATCCGGGGCCTGGTCGGGCGATGGCCGATCAGCGCGGATTTCATGCTGTGCCTGGGCCGTGCCGTGGGCAGCGTGCTGGTGCATGGCGGCAAGGATCGCCCCATGGTGCTGATCGGCAAGGACACGCGCGTTTCCGGCTACATGTTCGAATCGGCGCTGGAGGCGGGCCTGGTCGCTGCCGGTGTCGACGTGGGGCTGCTCGGGCCGATGCCGACCCCGGCGGTGGCGTTTCTCACCCGCTCGATGCGCGCCAGCGCCGGCATCGTCATCAGCGCCTCGCACAATCCGCATTGCGACAACGGCATCAAGTTCTTTTCCGCCAGCGGCGAAAAGCTGTCCGACGAAATCGAGCTGGCGATCGAGCGGGAAGTGGATGCCGATTTCGTCACGGTGCCTTCCGAGCAGCTTGGCAAGGCCAGCCGGGTCGGCGACGCGGTGGCGCGCTATGCCGAATTCTGCAAGGCCACCGTCGCCGAAGACTTCAGCCTGCACGGGCTCAAGCTGGTGCTGGACTGCGCCCACGGCGCCACCTACCAGGTGGCGCCCAGGGTGTTTGCCGAACTCGGTGCCCAGGTGGTGGCGATCGGCGACAAGCCGGACGGCTTCAACATCAATCGCCAGGTCGGCTCCACCCACCCGCAGGCACTGCAGCAGGCGGTGCTGGCGCATGCGGCCGACATCGGCATCGCGTTCGATGGCGACGGCGACCGGGTGATGCTGGTCGATCGGCATGGCGTGCTTGCCGATGGCGACGACATTCTTTACGTGCTGGCCCGCAGCCTGCAGGCGCGTGGCCTGCTGAAAGGGCCGGTGGTCGGCACCCTGATGAGCAATTACGGCTTGCAACTGGCGCTGGCCGAACTCGGCATACCGCTGATCCGCGCCGACGTGGGCGACCGCTACGTGCTGCAGAAGCTGCGCGAGCATGGCGGCATGCTCGGTGGCGAAACCTCGGGCCATATCCTGTGCCTGGATCGCGTCACCACCGGCGACGGCATCGTCGCCGCGCTGGCCGTGCTGGAGGTGTTGGCTTTGTCCGGACAGGATCTGGCCACGGCGCGGCAGGATCTCAGGAAAATGCCGCAGGTCATGTTGAACGTGCGTGCGTCCGGTGCGCGCGAGGCGCTGCAGAGCGCCGCGGTGCAGCAGGCGCTGGCCGAGGTGGAGCGGACCCTGCAAGGTCGCGGCCGGGTGGTGCTGCGCGCCTCGGGCACCGAGCCGCTGGTGCGCGTCACCATCGAGGCGGCCGACGCAGCGGAAGTGCAGCAGTTGGCCGCCGGTCTTGCGGCGGCCGTGAAGTCGGCGGCCGACGCCCATCGGCTGGAAGCATCATGAGACAGGTTCCCACCCTCGATATCCGCCGCTACGACACCGACCGGCAGGCATTCGTCGCCGAGCTGGGGGCGGCCTACCGCGAGTTCGGCTTCTGCTGCATCAGCGGCCATGGCATAGCCGCGGAACTGGTCGACGGCGCCTACGCGGCGTTCCAGCGGTTCTTCGCGCTGCCGACCGCGACCAAGATGCGCTACCACGTCGCCGGTGGCGGCGGTGCGCGAGGCTATACGCCGTTCAAGGTGGAAACCGCCAAGGACAGCCAGTATCCGGATCTGAAGGAGTTCTGGCACATCGGCCGCGAGATCGCGCGCGACTCGGCCTTCGCCGAGCTGATGCCGGCGAACCTGTGGCCGACCGAAGTGCCGGACTTCCGCCGCTGCGGCTATGGCCTGTACCAGGCGCTGGACCTGCTCGGCACGCGCGTGCTGCGTGCGCTGGCCCTGCATATCGGACAGCCGGAAAGTTTCTTCGACGACAAGACCGATGTCGGCAACTCGATCCTGCGGCCGATCCACTACCCGCCCATCGTCGATGAAGGCGATGGCCCGGGCGGCCCCCATGTGCGCGCCGGCGCACACGAGGACATCAACCTCATCACCTTGCTGGTCGGCGCCAGTGCCGAGGGGCTGGAGGTGCTCAGCAAGGGCGAGTGGCTGCCGATCACCACCGCGGGCGATGCGATCGTGGTGAATATCGGCGACATGCTGCAGCGCCTCAGCAACCATGTGTATCCGTCCACCACCCATCGCGTGGTGAACCCGCCGGGCGAGCGTGCGCGCAGGCCGCGCTACTCGATCCCGTTCTTTCTGCACCCGAATCCGGACGTGGTGCTCGATCCGCTCCCGTCATGTGTCACGGCGGACAACCCGCGCCGCTACGACAGCCCGATCACCGCGCACGAATACCTGCTGCAGCGGCTGCGCGAGATCAAGCTGATCTGACCCGGCGGGTGCCGCCGCCTACCGTTCGGTGTTCCGGTAGCGCCCGGCTTCGCGCGCCGACAGCCACAGCGCCAGCCGGTCGGGCATCAGTTGCACCAGGGTCTTGATCGCCCGGTTGACCCGGCCGGTGACGTGCACCGCCGTGCCGCGTTCCACCGCATCGATGCCTTGCGCCACCACTTCTTCCGCACTCAGCCACATGAAGCCGGGCAGCTTGTCCATCTTGTCGCGGGTGCCGGTGACATCGTGGAATTCGGACCAGGTGAAGCCCGGGCACAGGGCGCAGACATGCACGCCGGCCAGCCGGTTCTCCAGGGCCAGCGACTGCGAAAACCTGATCATGTAGGCCTTGGCCGCGGCATACAGGGTGTGTCCGGCCGGACCGGGCACATGGCCGGCCAGCGAGGCGACGTTGATGATGCGTCCGTAGCCGCGCTGGCGCATGCCGGGCAGCAGCCGCCACACCAGTTCGGTGGGTGCGGTCAGCAACACCTGCAGGAAGTCCGCATGGGTGGCCCAGTCGTTCGCCTCGAACGTGCCCGGTACGCCGTAGCCGGCGTTGTTGACGAGCCAGTCGACCTGCAGGCCGCGCTGTTCCAGCGCGCCGCACAACTCCAGCGCGGTGGCGGGGTCGGCCAGGTCGTGCGCCAGCACCGTGACCTGCCTGCCGTATCGCTGGCGCAACTCGTCGGCCAGCGCCTGCAGCCGATCCAGGCGCCGCGCGGTCAGTACCAGATCGTGCCCGCGTGCGGCCAGGCCGCGTGCGAACGCGGCACCGATGCCGGCCGAAGCGCCGGTGATCAGACTGAGCGGGCGGGCAGGCGGCATCGGTCACTCCTCGAGGGTTGGCGCCATTCTCGACCGGGTCGGCCTGCCGGCGCCAGCCCTTGCGGGGTTTGCCGATGATCCGACCCGTCAGTAAGCTGGCGGCCTGATCGCAACGGAAGCAGGCCATGCGCAAGAAACTCGTCGGCGGCAACTGGAAAATGCATGGCAGCCGTTCGATGGCTGCCGCCCTGATGCGCGACATCGCGGCTGCCGGACCGGCCTCGATCGACGTGGTCGTGTTCCCCCCCTTTCCCTACATCGCCGAACTGGCGGCGAACCATGCCGACTCGGGGCTGGGCATCGGCGGCCAGGATGTCAGTGAACACGAGGGGCAGGGTGCCTACACCGGCGAGGTTTCCGCCGCCATGCTGGCGGACATCGGCGCGCGATGGGTGCTGGTCGGCCATTCCGAGCGCAGGCAGTACCATGGCGAGAGCGACGCACTGGTCGCGCGCAAGTTCGCCGCGGCACGTGCCGGCGGCCTGACGCCGGTTCTCTGCCTTGGCGAGACATTGGCGCAGCATGAGGCGCATGAAACCGAGGCGGTCATCGCGCGCCAGCTGCAGGCGGTGCTGACGCACAGCGGGATCGCCAGCTTCGATACCGCAGTGATCGCCTACGAGCCGGTCTGGGCGATCGGTACGGGCCGCACTGCCACGCCGGAACTGGTGCAACGGGTGCACGCTTTCATTCGTAGCCAACTGGAAAAGGAAGATGTTACAATTTCCCGTCTGACCCGACTGCTTTACGGCGGCAGCGTCAAGGCGGCGAATGCCGCGGAATTGTTCGCGCAGGCGGACGTGGACGGAGGGTTGATCGGCGGAGCCGCTCTGGTAGCCTCCGATTTCCTTGGAATCTGCGCCGCGGCGCATCAAGCGCTACAGGTTCAATAAATAATCATGTTCGTCATTTTCAGCGTGTTCTACATCCTGGTCGCCGCGGCGATGATCGTGCTGATCCTGCTGCAGAACGGCGCGGGTGCCGATGCCGGCTCCGGTTTTGGCGCCGGCGCGTCGGCCACGGTCTTCGGCGCACGCGGCTCGGCCACGTTCCTGACCCGTGCCACCGCCATCCTTGCCGGGCTGTTCTTCCTGCTCAGCCTGAGCATGGGCATCTATCTGCACGGCAGCGGTCGGCCGACCAGCACCGCCAATGATCTGGGCGTGATGGCCGGGCTCGTCAAGAAGCCCGCCGCGCAGCAAGCGCCAGCTAAACCTGCCGCTTCGGAAGTACCCGCAGCCTCCCGTGCACCGGCCAGCGATGCCAACTTGCCGGTTGCGCCGCCAACGGCAGCACCGGCGGCGGTCAAGAACAAGGGCGAGGTACCGGCGCCCGCAACGACGACACCGGCCAAGCAGCACTAATCAACACACCTGCCCAGGTGGCGGAACTGGTAGACGCACTACCTTGAGGTGGTAGCGACGCAAGTCGTAGGGGTTCGAGTCCCCTCTTGGGCACCATTACA
>JAGWNA010000022.1 GCA_028871555.1 Lysobacteraceae bacterium | reverse complement strand
GCCTGCTGGAAGTCGACGTGGGTGACGCGCCACGGCGCGGCGAGCCCGAGGGCTTGAGTGAAGAGCGTGTCCATCGTGCCAGCTTGCCTGCTGCGGGGTGGCTACCGCAAGATCGGCTGCGTGTCACCCACACCTGACGCGAGAGAGCCAGAAATGGAGCCAGGGTGCCTTCTTGGCTTGTTTCGGATGGTACATTGCGATTGCTTGCGCTGACGATTCCTGCATACGTGGCGCAATCAGGCTCGGTATTTTTAATTGAGGAGCCGGAAAATGGGATCCACCCGCGCGCAATTGAAACTGTTATGCAGTCATTATCTTCTATTTACGAAAGTCAGGTGATCGTCGCTACGCACAGCCCCGTTGCACTTGGCATGCTTGATCCAAAGGATGTCCTATGTTTTGCAAAGAACCAAGAGGGGGCAACAGATGTTGTGGCTGGAACTGAGCATCCGTCATTGAAGAATTGGAAGCACGGTCAGCCGGACTTTGGTGTGCTGTTTGCAAGTGGGATTTTGAGCTGATGGATCTTTTCGTCTTAGCAGCCGATAAGAATGTTGAATATGCCATAAAAGGTGGGCTTACTAGACATCAGGCATTGGGAACGCGTCCCTTTACGTTCGATACCAAAGTTCATGTTGGGCGCGATGGCGGTGCGAGATCAAGTGGCGTAGATATGCTTGCGCTAGAGCAAGATAAATATTACGCCACTGTTCTTATTTTTGATTTTGAAGGCTGTGGTACTGATAAAAATAGTGCGCTGGAATTGGAGGCTGAGTTAGATCAGAGCCTTTTGGCGAAGGTCGGCCCGCGATCGAAAGCCATCGTCATAAACCCAGAGGCGGACATATGGATGTGGGGTGGCGATAACGTTCTTTCAGAAATCTTGAGGTGGCAGGGGGCTGGGGGAATTCGCGAGTGGCTTGGGCAACGTGGTTTCGCGTTTGACGACAACGGTAAGCCAGTCAGGCCAAAGGAGGCGATGGACAAAGTGGCCGCTGAGTGCAGAACTCCAAGATCTTCGGCTCTTTATCAGCGGATTGCGACGAGGTTAAGCCTACAGAATTGCATCGATCCAGCGTTTATAAGGCTTCGGGATAAGCTCGTTCAATGGTTTCCGATAGATGATGGGTAAATAAAGGGTCAAAAAACAGGGGTCACCATTTCGCCGCCGGGGTCAACAGGCACGCACTTGCTCGTCCCCGGCACTGCCGAAGAGTACAAAGCGTCAAAAACTGGGGTCAGGTTCACTTACAGCCTTGCGGGTGTCCTGAACCGTTGCCCGGCGGCCTCGCGATGTGGTCGTCCGTTTTGGCGGCGAGGAGTTCGCGCTGCTGCTGCCGGAAGCGGACGAGACCATGGCGCGCAAGCTTGCAAGGCAAGGCATCATCGGGCTCACGTACTGCCGAGACTGATCAGCAGTGCGAACGCCATGCCGAATCCGATCAGCACGCTGTAGCAAATGCCGACGACGCCATATTTCAGCGAGGTCATGAACCACCCTTGCCGATACACCTGCTTCTGCATGAGGAGCAGGTAGGCGAGCATCCAGAGCCACGCGGCGGCATGCAGCAACCCCAGCAGGTTGCCGAGCCAGGCGGCATGGGGCGCGGCCCAGCTGCGCAGCAGATCCAGCGCGACCAGCACGAGCAGCGACAGCATGATGAAGGCATGGCTGTGCATGGCCACGATCAGGTGTTCCATGTACATCCGTCGCTTGAAGACGTAGAAGATCTTCAGCAGCAGCGCAAACACCGGGAGCAGCACGAACAGCACCTGCGGCGCGACCGCAAACATTCCGGTCATGAGACGCCAGGCCGCGGCCTTCGCCTCGGCCGCGTTGCCCGAATTCATGTCATGCAGGTTGTTGCGGGCGTGCTCGATCGCATCGTTGAGCCAGTCGTTGGCGAACCCAGGCAACCAGTTGACGTGCAACGGCTTGGTCTGGCGGTTCCACACGACCCGATCGTTGAACTTGATGTCGCCGTTCGCGAAATGGGTGTCCTGCGTCGTTGCCACGGGGGTCGAACTGATTGCGACACCGTGAATGGGCGGCGTACGGAATTGCACGAGCGGGGCGGAGCTTGTGCGGAGCGCGAGCTGGATCGCCAGGAACGCGATGATCGCCAGGAAGAAGACCAGCCGGAACGGCGTCACATAGCGGGCGCGTTTGCCGGCGAAATAGTCCAGCGTGAGTTTGCCGGGCCGGAAGTACAATGGCAGCAGCGTATGCACGATGCGTGCGTCGATGTTGAGCACGCTGTCCAGCACGTCGCCCAGCACGCTGCCGAAGTGCCGCACCAAGCCTTCAACCGGCTGGCCGCACGCATGGCAATATTTTCCGTACAGCGGCGCACCGCAATTGCCGCAAGTCGGGACAGGGATCGGCGGTGGTGTAGACATCGATGCCATGGGCGGATGATCTCCAGTGTTCGGCGGGTTGCCCGGATGAGTGCGGTTCTGGCGGTCGGTCGCAAAGCTAACGGGGTCAGGTTCACTTACCTGGCGTTCGGAAGTGAATCTGACCCCGTTCTTGGTGTAGAACGTGACCGTTGCGCCGATCTTGTCCCACTATAGGGACCAGCCGTGACACCAGTGACACTGGCGAACAGCATGGCGATGCCGCTGACCAGGTTGAAGACGCCGCAGGCCGTGTCGCGCAGATCGGCGGGCGCGGTATCGGCCACCATCGTCGCCAGCAGCCCCCGAGTAATGCCCATATGCACGCCCCATAGTGCGACGCCAGCGAGAACGAGGTCGTCCTTGAGTTTCTAGGAGAGGAATTCCACCAACAACTGGCGCTTGGCTTCAGGCAGGTTGCGGAAGGCGTCGAGCAGGCGGCCTTCATTGTCGGTGAGGCGCTGGTAGACGGAGGATTTTTCTCCCACCCCCAAGCGGGCATGCCCGCGGCCGGTGGCAAGCCATTCGAAGCTGGTGTCGAAATCCTTCGCCAGTTCGATGATGCGGGGGAGTTCGGGCAGGGCAAGGCCCGTGAGCCATTTGCGGGCTGTCTCACGCGATACCGCGTAGCGGTCTGCCAGGGTGCTCGTTCTTCCGCGTCCTTGCACGAAACGGGCGCGGTCCAGCGTCTGCCGCAGGCGGACCGCGAAATCCTCGTAGGGTGCGGTCATCCAAATTCCTGTTGTCGGGTCGTCGCCAAGCGCTTGCGCACAGGGACGTTGAGTGGTGGCAGAACATTGTTGCCCACCGGTCATCACAGAAAGGCAATTTCAGGTTGTTGACACGACCAACTTTCAGTTGCATTGTGCCAACCATGAATTGTATCGCTGCCGCCGCTGCCAGCCTCGCCGGGTACTTCGTGGCCGGCGTCGCCACGACGCCGGCCAGCTGCGAGGCTGTTGGCGGCAGCACCGGGGCCTTGCGCCCGATGCGGCGCCGCGAGCTCGTCTCCAACTGCAAGGCAGGTGCCGAACATCGCGGCGGCCTGCAAGGGCAGGGGGCAATGGAACCGGGTGTGCCATCCCGTCGCGGAACCTGCCGGACGGATCGCGCCTCACCCAGGCAGCCTCCTCGCGCTCGATGGTTCATCGCGATGCGCCCAATACCCTGCGCTGCCGATGTACCGCATCGCCCGCAACCTGACGATCAGGTTCCAGCGCACCCGCCGTCGCCGGGGCATGCGTCCCCATCACGTTTCGATGGGCGGTGCCGGGCCGCTGCGAGCGGACGAGCCATCGGCGGAGGAGATCGTTGAAAGGAGGCGTCGCCATGCATCACGCACCATCCCCGTCGGACATGCCCGGCTATCTGCTGCCGGAGAACATGCACGAGCTGCTGCTCGATGTCATCGACGAGTTGCAGCTGCTGGCCGCGCTTGCCGCCACCACCGAGGCGCCCGACGGGCAGGTCCTGCCGATGGAACTCAAGCGCGCGGCGCTGGCCGGCTATCTGCGCCGGGTATCCGCGCGCATCGAGACCGCGCTTGGGCAGTGCAGCTATCCGGCCCGATTCAGCGGTGCCGGCGCGAAGGTGCCGTGAGCCGGCGCCGGAAGCTCGCTGACAGGCTTCCCATCGGCCGTCCCCGGAAATGGCCGGGCCATGCCGGATGACTTGATGGTCAATGTTGGACGTGCCATATTAGGCTCCAAATTTGGAGTCTGATATGGAAACCATCCTTTCCAAGGCCAGCGTCAGCATCACCGAACTCAAGCGCAATCCCAGTGCCGTGATCGAAGCGGCCGATGACGAGGCGGTCGCGGTGCTGGTTCACAACAAGCCCAGCGCGTATCTGGTGCCGGCGCAAGCCTATCAGCGCATGCTCGAGCGCCTCGACGATCTGGAACTGGCCGAACTTGTGCGCGCCCGCGCCAAGGAGCGCCGCGTCAAGGTGACTCTGGATGAGCTATAGCCTCGAATTCGTCGAGTCCGCGCTGAAGGAATGGCGCAAGCTGGCACCACCCATCCGCGAACAGTTCAAGAAAAAGCTGAGCGAGCGCATGGAACAACCCCACGTGGCCAGCGCGCGCCTGCACCACATGCCGGACTGCTACAAGATCAAACTTCGCACGGCGGGCTATCGGTTGGTCTATCGGGTCGATGACAAGGTTGTGGTAGTCACCGTCGTTGCCGTGGGCAAGCGCGACAAGAGTCTGGCTTACCGTGCGGCGGGGAGGCGGACGAAGGGCTGAGGACGATAAGGAGACAGAGGCCATTGACCTCGTCGTTGCCGCTGCGTGAGCAGCTGATCGCTGGCGCGAACCTCATCAGCCAGCCGGAGTCCCGCTCGTAAACACCGCCAATTGCGCATCGAAAGCCCGCTTGAACGCGGGCCGCGCTTCGCCGCGGGCGACATAGGCGGCCAGGTCCGGATACTCGTCCAGCAGACCCGATGGCCTCAATCTGCGCAGCACTCCGATCATCATCAGGTCGCCCGCGCTGAACGCGCCATCGAGCCAGTCGGCATCGCCAAGGCGAGTGGAAAGTTCGCCCAGCCTGACGCGGATGCGATCCAGGACGAGGGGCAGGCGCTGTTCGGACCAGGGCTTGTCGCCTTCCAGCAGTCTGGCGGTCTGCAGCTCAATGATCGGCGGCTCCACCGTGTTGAGCGAGGCGAACATCCATGCGATCGCGCGCGCCCGGGCATTCGCATCGTCGGGCAGCAGGCCCGCATGGCGCTGCGCGATATGCAACACGATGGCCCCCGACTCGAACAGGGCGAGATCGCCCTCTTCGTAGGTGGGAATCTGCCCGAACGGATGCAGCGCGCGATGCGCGGGCTCTTTCATCGCACGGAACGAGACCAGGCGAACCTCATAAGGTTGGCCCACTTCTTCAAGCGCCCAGCGCACGCGCATGTCGCGCGCGAGTCCCTGCCCGCGATCGGGCGACCGTTCAAAGGCGGTGATGGTGGGGGTCATGGCAGGCTCCGGGTGGTGGCATGACGCTATGACAAACAGGGGCAGAGCGGAAGGGCACCTATGTAGGCTCGTTCGTCCCCGGAGCGGGTCCGAGGCAGGCTCTGAGCGTAGGCCGAAGGTGAGCCGGCGATGGGCTGTCCACGCGCGGCGGCGCTTCGACTGCGCCCACTACGCAGGCTACGCTCAGCGCGAACCTTGGGAGCCGGGTGGCCTGCCGGTTCCGTTCAGATCAGGGGCGCTTTTCGAGCATGCGACTTTGCTTTTTGCTCTGGCTGCAGCGGCTGAAAGTTGCCATCGTCAGCCGCGCCTGGCGGCCTCGATCGCGGCGATGTCGATCCTGGTCTTCCCCATCATCGCGTCGAACGCGCGCTTGGCGGCGGCAGGGTCGGGGTCGGTGACCGCGGCGATCAGGGCGCGCGGGGTGATCTGCCACGACAGCCCCCACCGGTCCTTGCACCAGCCGCAGGCGCCGGCCTGACCGCCGTGGTCGACGATCGCGTTCCACAGGCGGTCGGTTTCGGCCTGGTCGTCGGTCGCCACCTGGAACGAAAACGCCTCGTTGTGCCGGAACTCGGACCCGCCGTTCAAGCCCAGGCACGGGATGCCCATGACGGTGAACTCGACCATCAGAATGTCGCCCTGCCTGCCGGCGGGGTAGTCGCCCGGCGCACGATGGACGGCGCCCACGGCGCTGTCCGGGAACGTCTTGGCGTAGAACGTCGCGGCGTCCAGGGCGGTGCCGTCATACCAAAGGCAGATCGTGTTCTTGCTGAGCATGCAGGTTCTCCTGGTTCAGGGCGGCGAGGATGCCCTTCTTGCTCTTCGACGAAGCAGGATCGCGCAAATCGACACGATGCCGGAAACCGGAACGGAGCAACGCCATTGCCGCACTGGATGGACTTGACCGGCTGGCGCCGCGATTGCACGAGTTCGTCGACCGCGCGCGGGCACTGGCGGCGGCCCGACACCCTGCGATGGCGGCGAGCCGCCGCCTGCAGCGACCGTCGCCGGGAGGTCCGCACATGCTCCCAGGCCTGGCGGCAGGGTGCGCTTTCCCGGCGGGTCGACTCCAACCATCGGGGCCGGCGGTGCTAACGTCATGTCGCCGGTGCGTCCGACACCGTGGATCATGCCCTGGAGAATCCGCCCGTGTTCGATGCTGCCCTCCGCTTCATGCCGTTGGCTTTCGCTGCACTGCTGCCCGTGCTCAACCCGTTGGGCTCGGCCCTGATCCTGATGGGTATCGTCGGCGACGAGCCACCGGCAGTCTATCGCCAGCTGGCCTGGCGCATCGCATTGGGCATGCTCGGGTTCATCATGGCGATCGAGCTGCTGGGCGCCATGATCCTGAAATTCTTCGGCATCAGCCTGCCGGTGCTGCAGGTCGCTGGCGGCCTGACGCTGGCCACGATGGGTTGGAGCATGCTCAATGCGCGCGACCCGTCGCCCGGCGATGCGCCGGCCGCCCGGCCCGACGTCGACACCGTAATGCGCCAGGCGTTCTACCCGCTGACCTTTCCGCTTACCGTGGGCCCGGGCGTGATCGTGGTGGTGCTCACGCTCAGCGCGCACGCCGCCGGCCACGATTGGCAGGCCAGCCTGCTGACGCATGCGGCACTGTTCGTCGCGGCGATCCTGCTGGCGGCGCTGGTGTTCTTCAGCTACGCGTATGCGCCCCGGCTCAGCCGGATGCTGCCCGGGCACGCGATCAGTGGTGTGCAGCGACTGATCTCCTTTATTCTGCTGTGCATCGGTGCGCAGATCGCTTGGGGTGGCCTGGCCACCTTGCTGCGTTCGGTGCAGATGTTGCCGCACGGACTCCCAGGCTCCGTTTCCTGACGTCGCTTCCTGCCCGAGGTGTGTGATGGCTTTCCGCCAATGGTGTTTGACGCTGTTCTGCCTGCTGATGCTGGGCGCGGCCGGACCGGGTGCCGCGACCGGCGTGGCGCTTCGCGTGATGACGTTCAATGTCCGCGTGCCGGTGGACACCGACATGAACGCATGGGTGCATCGGCGTGACCTGCTGGTGCGGGTGATCGAGGCGCAGCACCCGGATGTGCTCGGCACCCAGGAGCTGACCGAGGAGCAGGGCGAGTACATTGCCGCCCATCTTCCCGGCTATGCCTGGTTTGGCCAGGGCAGGGAAGGCGGCACGAAGGGTGAGCACATGGGCGTGTTCTACCGTACGGACCGGTTGCAGGTGCTGCGTTCCGGCGATTTCTGGCTCTCCGACACGCCGGATGTGCCCGGCAGCAGGACGTGGGGCCAGCCGTATCCGCGCATGGTGACCTGGGCGCGGTTTCGCCTGCGCCATGGGGGCGGCACGTTCGACTATTTCAATACGCACTTCCCCTACCGGGACCAGGATGTTCGCGCGCGCATGCTCAGCGCGGACGAGATCATGCGGCGGATCGGCAAGCTGCCGTCGACGGCGCGGGTGATCCTGGCCGGGGATTTCAATTCCGGCCCCGACACCCCCGTGTACGCGAAACTGACCCGGACGCTGCATGATGCCTGGGTCGTGGCAACCTCGCGATCCGGGCCGGCGAAGACGTTCCACAACTTCACCGGCAGTCCCGACCGGCGGATCGACTGGATACTGACCCGCGGCTTCGGGACGCGTGCCGCACGGACGATCACCACGCACGAAGGTGCACGCTATCCTTCCGACCATTTTCCGGTCGTGGCCGAGCTCATTGCGCCGGGTCGGAGACAGAAGTAACCGGCGACTTCGGCTGCTGCCCCGTGCCCCGTGACGGTGACGACAGGCCGTTCCCGGCCCGGGCAGTCGGCGCCGCGATCGCCCTGGGCGGGTGGCCGCCTTCAATCGCCGGAGTCTTTGCTGGCCCGGCGCGCTGCAGCCGGAAGCGGGATACGCGGCTCGCGCCCATCAACTTCCGGCTGGATGCGCCGCCTGAGGTGAATCCGTGATTTGCATGATCGGTCGAACCGGCTGACCGGCCGAGACTTTCAGCGCGCACCTTGTCAGCAGGGCATGCGCAGTGCGTCCGGCGGCGGCCGCAGTATGAACTCGCGGTGGATGTCGGCGTATATATCGCGTTGCCCGCCGAAGGGAAGCCGCGCGATCGCTTCGGCGAACGGTACCCACGCATGGTCGTCATGTTCGTGGTTCAGGCGGACCACGGCGCCCGCATCGACGAAGGCGACGAAAGCCGGCACGATGGCGAGGCACTCGTCGCGCACGTCGTAGAAGGTTTCGCAGCGGTCGGCCGAATACAGGGCGGCGGCGCGCAGGCCGGTTTCCTCGTGCAGTTCGCGCAGGGCGGTCTGCCAGGCTTTTTCGTCCGGTTCGAGGTGTCCGGCCACGTAGGTCCACAGCCCGTGCAGGCGCTTCCCGGCACGGTGCACGAGCAGGGTACGGGCGTCCTCGCCGATGCCCCGGACGACCACCACCGAAACCATGGAGCAGCGCAGGGGAAGGTTCGGCATCTCTTTTCTCGATGGCAGGGCTGGCGCGACAGCAATAGCACCGAATCGGGCGACCCGCCAGAAAACGATCGGATCGGCGCCGCTTGCAGCGGCCCGGTGTCCCGGCCGACCGTGCCGGCCGGTGGGCCTTGGCAGTGGCTGACAATGTCACCGCGACGCAGGTGGCCGAGGCGCGGGGCAGCGCCGGGGTGGTCCGCGTGCAGAACCATTACAACCTCGCCCAGCTCGTGGATCCCGGGTACGCCGTCACTGGCGCACCTGTGCGAGAACCTGGCGGCCGCGACGATCCCGCACGACAAGCCTGCGCTGGCCGAGTTGGCCGAGCCGGCCAGAGCCTTACCGCCCCTCCATGAATTCTTCGGACCGGCGGGAAGGAAGGCCGAAGCCCGATGGGGCGGACGAAGTTGATCGAGATGACGGTTTCAGATCCGCCTGTTTGGCCCGGACGTATACTCGAGCCCTGTCCCTTTCCGGGAGATCTGCCATGAAATCGTCCCCGCTGTCCCGCCTGCTGTGCGTCGCCTGTCTGGCCCTCGTTTCTGTCGCGGCGCGGGCAGCGACGTTGCCGGGCAACGTCAACGTCCACTACAAGGATCCGCAGCACTTCACCGAGGCGAAGCGCAGTTTCGGGAGGCACCGGATCGATGCCGACGATTATCTGAACCCGCTCAAGGCCTACATCGCCGAGCGTGCCTCGCGCATCCTGGCGCCAGGCCAGCGGCTGGACATCGAGGTGACCGATGTGGACCGTGCGGGCGAATACGAGCCCTGGCGCGGCCCCCGCTTCGATGACGTGCGCATCATCAAGGACATTTATCCGCCGCGCATCGACCTTGACTTCACCTTGTACGGCGCCGACGGCAAGGTGCTGCGCGAGGGCCACCGCAAGCTGCGGGACGCAGCCTTTCTCAGCCGCGCCTCTGCAACCGATCGGGACCCGCTGCGTTACGAGAAATCCCTGGTCGATCTCTGGCTGCGCAAGGGAGCCAAGAAGCTCTGAGATCGAAAAACGCGGCTGCGTGCGTTGCCCCGTTTCGGACCGGTTGCGGGAACCGCAACTTTTACCCCGCCTTCAACAGTGCTGACGCATTGTGCCTTGCCGATGCACGCGGCGATTTGCCCAGGCCCGGGGCGTCGGTGGTGCACGCAAGCACCATTCCACCCACGCGCAATGCGTCTTCGTGTTCACTCTGCAGTCAAGTAGATCTGGCCCGTTGGCTGGTGCCCTCTGGCCTGGGTGGGCCGTTTTGGAGCGTGAAGGCGCCTTCATGCATTCACTCCGGAAAACTCACGTTTGGTCCGCTAGGGTCGCATGGGCGAGCGCGGTGCCGTGATGGCTTCGCCGTGGAATGTAAGCCGTGAAGATGCCGCATCGCCGCGCTCGCACCCAAATCACGCAAGGGAAAACCTCATGAAAAAAATAGTGACAGTGGGATTTTTGATCGCGTCCATGATGCTGCTGTCGGCGTGCGGCAGGCACGACGAGGCGCCGGCGTCTTCGGGTGGCGAGACACCCGGCAGTGCGGCGAGTGCACAAGCTCCCACACCCGTGACGCCACCACCGGCCACTCCGGCACCGGCAACAACTTCAACTTCCGGCGCTGCCGCCCCTGCGACCAGCGGGTCGAGTTACCAGTAAAACCAGCGCGAGCGCGTGCAGTAACCGCGAAGAAGCGCCGGGGCCATGCCGGCCCCGGCGCGTGCCCGGCAGATACATGGTCACCATCTGCCGATGGCCCTTCGCGCGTCGGGCGAAGAGCAGCGCCAGGTTCGCTTTTTCCAGTCCAGGTTTGATCCCAACCGGCGGGGACGGATTGGAGGGGCGCTTGCACTTTCCGTGAAACAGCATTCTGATGCCGTACTTCAAGGTGCATCAGCCATGCATCACACGCACCAGGGGAAAGTGCACATGTCTGCAGGCACATTGATGAAGCGCCTGGCGCTGTTGCTGTTGTCCGTACTGGCCGTGCCGGTGTTCGCCACCGAGCCGACCTTGCTGCTGACCCACGTCGCGCTCATCGACGGCACCGGCACGCCGGCGAAGCCGGGCATGACGATCGCGATCGACGGCAGGCGCATCGCGGCGATCTATCCGGACGGCAGCCGGGCGGCACCGAAAGGCGCGCGCGTGGAAGACCTCAGCGGGCGATTTGTCATCCCAGGGCTGATCGACGCACACGTGCACCTCACCGGCGCCGAGCCGGATTTCGCACACTATGGGCCACATCTGCGGGCGCTGCTGCTGGGCGGTGTCACCGCCGTGCGCGACATGGCGGGCGACGACCGCCTGATCGGTTATCTCGCGGATGAGGCGAACTCCGATGCCCTGGCGTCGCCGGACATCTACTATGTGGCGCTGATGGCCGGGTCCACGTTCTTTGCCGAAGACGTACGCGCGCAGCAGGCTTCCGCGGGTGATCGGTTGGGCTTTGCGCCGTGGATGCAGGCGATCGGCGCGGCCACCGACATCCCGCTTGCCGTCGCCGAAGCGAAGGGTACCGGGGCGACCGCGCTCAAGCTTTACGCGAACCTGCCCGCAAACCTGGTGACGAAGATCACCGCCGAAGCGCATCGCCAGGGTCTGCGCGTGTGGACGCATGCGACGATTTTTCCGGCGTCGCCGGCCGACGCGGTGGCGGCCGGCGACGATACCCTTTCGCACAGCCCCTACCTGGTATGGGCGGCGGCACCGAAGGTGCCCGACGACTACCGGGTGCGCGCGATGGGCGATTTCAAGCACATCCGGCCGGACGCGCCGCCGATCCTCGCGTTGTTCAAGGCGATGAAGCAGCGCGGCACGATACTCGATGCGACGCTGCTGCCGTTCCAGCAGGAGGCGGAGCACGACCCCGGGAAGGTGGGCGCCGGCATCATGCCGTGGAGCTATGCGGTGACCCGGCTGGCCCATCAGCGCGGGGTGTTGATCGACGTGGGCACGGACAGCTCCGGACTCGCCGCCGATGCCCGTGGACCGGACCTGAATGCCTTGCCGCTGGTGCACGCGGAAATGGCACTGCTGGTGGAGCATTGCGGCTTCACGCCGATCGAGGCGATCCGTGCTGCCACGCAAGTCAGCGCAGCCGCGATGGGGCAGTCGGCGCAGCGCGGCACGATCACCGCCGGCAAGCGTGCCGATCTGGTCGTGCTGAGCGCCGACCCGACGCACGATATCCACAACACCCGCAAGATCGCGTTCGTGATCAAGAATGGTAGGATCTACCCGCAGAAAGGGGGTAGCGGTGGATAGCTGCATGGCTGCCGGGTTGGGGATGGACCACTTGTGGTGATCGCGTGCGGCGGCGCGAAGCAGCAGGCCGGGACATCGCGTGGGCACGGTGGAACGATCCGGCGAACGGGGGCGAATGCGGGACATGAAGTTGCCGCCGAGCGTGCAGGACGACAGGGGCTGAAGTTGCCGATGGCGTGATGCAGTGAAGGGCAGGGGACCCGATCTGGCCCTTTACCGTCCGAGAACAAAACGAAGTATTTTGGGCATGCAAAAATCGAGCGACATCTCCTCTCGATGTTTCGCAATTTTTCGATGATGAAAAGGGCTTTCCATGACTGCTGTTGAAGAGAATTCGCTTGAACGAGCATTGCGGGCGGCGGTGACTGATCCGTCCAGCCTCGCGGATTTCTACCGCGAACTGCTTCAGTCCGAGGTATATGTCATCGGCAGCTCCACCCATGCAGAAGGCGACTGCGCGCAGGAAGAAGGCGACGCGATCCCCCAGCAGGTGGAGGTGCGCGTTTCCATCCAGAACTGGTTGCGCAGTGACGGTTCGCCCGTCACGCCCTTGTTCACTTCGCTGTCGGTCCTGCAGCAATCGATTACGCGGCAGATGAGCTATCTGCTGTTGCCGGCGCGGACGCTGCTCGAGCTCACGGAAGGAGCTGCGCTTGTGCTCAATCCCAAGTCCGACTACAGCAAGGAGCTGCTGCCGCACGAGGTGGCTTCGCTGCTGGCCGAAGGCGTTGGCCAGTAGGCGGAAAACTTCAGGGCAGGTTTATTTTCTCCCGGCAGGTCCCGCTTCCCGCGAGGCACCTTTGACCGAGGTCAATACAGACGCCAAGCTTCGGCCACGTCCCGCTGAAGCTGTGGCCTGACATGGCGGCTCCGGTTGCATCAGGTGCCATGGATCTGCCAGGCGGACCATCGGTGATATTCTGCCGGCCAATGTTTTGACTGGCTTTCTTGCCGTGTCCGCACACGCTATTGGTTGAGTCCATGGGATTGAGTTCAGGGGGGCTGCGGGTGCTCATGGCGCTTGCGACGCTCGGGTTGCCTGGCCTGGCCCAGGCGGCGGGGGCGCCGGTGGCGGCCTTGCCGGCCGCACGGTCGCTGGACCTGTTCGACCTGGGGGCGCCCTCCTTCACCACGTTCACGACGCGCGACGGCTTGCCCGATCCGGTCACCGTCACGCTGCAAGTTGACCGGCAGGGGTTCGTCTGGGTCGGTACCCAGCACGGGCTGGCGTGGTACGACGGCAGGCGCTGGCACGCGCTGAATGATCCGGCGCTGCGCGGCTACGTCGATCAACTGTTCACCGACCACGCCGGCACGTTGTGGGCCAGCTCGCGCACGTTCGGGCTGGCGCGTTACGACGGCACGCACTGGCATGTCGAGGGGGCTGCCGAAGGCTTGGACAGCCACCGCTTGCGGCGTCTGGTCGAGGTGGACGGCGAGCAGGGCAGACGACTGTGGGCGGTGACCTGGGATTCAGGGCTCTTTTACCGCGAAGGTGGCCGCTGGCACGCGGACCCGGGCAATGCCCAGCTGCCGCCCGGAGTGCTGTTGTCGCTGGCGCTGACCCGGACGCTGGCAGGGCATGAACGGTTGTGGGCCGGTTCCGGCAGCCAGGGGCTGTGGTATCGCGAGAACGGCAGCAACTGGAAGCGCTTCAGTGCGCCGGGGTTCGACCCCAGCGACATCGAGGATCTGTTCGTCACGCGCCACGACGGCCATGAGGCATTGTGGATATCCGTCTTCAGTGCCGGGTTGTGGCGGCTGGACGAACACGGCTTGCGCGGCTGGAGCGTGGAATCGGGCGAGCTGCCGACCGACCAGTTGTACAACATGGTCGAGACGTCGACGACCAACGGCGGCCATGCCGTATGGGTCGCGTCGCGCAACGGGTTGGTGCGCATCCACGACGACCACGTGCGGGTGTTCGACCGCCAATACGGCTTGCCATCGAATGCCATTCGCGGCATCAGCCGCTGGCGCAGCCCCAATGGCGAGGACGTGCTGTGGCTGGCAACCGAAGCGGGGGTGGCCCGCACGATCGTCGGCGCGCGCAAATGGAAGACCGTGTCGCTGATGGGATCGCACGCGATCGGCGTGTTCGGCGTGCTGGTCGATACCGACGCGCAGGGCAGCGAACGTCTCTGGGTGGGCTCGGCGGGCGATGGCCTGGGGCTGTACGAACGCGGTCGCTGGCGTTACTTCAGCAAGGCCGGCGGGCAGTTGCCGGATGCCGACGTCAGCATGATCCTGCACGCCGACGACCTGCAGGGCAGGCCGGCCATATGGCTGGGTACGGGGTTCGGCAATCTGTGGCGTGTCCGCGACGGACCGCGTTTCGAACCCATCGCCACACCCTGGCCGCACCGGCCCGGGCAGAGTCTGGTCGACATGCTCAGCCGCCGCCGCAACGGGCGCATGGAGCAGTGGTTCGCGACCCGCATGTCGGGCATCTACCGTCTGCGCGACGGCACCTGGACCGCTTATCACCCGACAGGCATCATCGGCGAGTGGTCGGTCAGGAAGCTTCTCGAGCAGACCACCCCCGATGGCCGCTCCTGGCTGTGGGCGACCAGCGCCCAGGGACTGGCGCGATTCGACGGCAGGCAGTGGGTGCTGCTGGGGCGCGACGCCGGATTGCCGGGCGTCAATTTGCTTGGCATGCGCCTGATTCCCGATCGGCTGGGGCGATCGATCCTGTGGATCGGCAGCACCCACGACGGCATCGTCCGCGTCGACATCAGCGATCCGATGCGGCCGCGAACGCTGCCGGCGGACCTGCCCGCGCCGCCGGACCCGGCCGCTTACGACGCGTTGCGCGATGCCGACGGCCGCATCTACATCTGCACCAACGCCGGCGTGCAGCTGCTCGTCCCGGATGCCGGGAGCTACCGTTCGCAGGTATTCACCAGCCGCGACGGCATGGTCAACGACGAGTGCAACACCAACGCGCAGTTCATCGATGCGCAAGGCCGTTTCTGGACGGGCACGCTGGGGGGATTGACGGTCTACGACCCGGGCCGCACGACGCCGGACCGTCACGCCAAGCCGCTCAGGCTGATCCGGGTGACCGTCGACGACAAACCGGTGGCCGGCGACAGCGTGCGCATCCCGCCGGGTCAGCACGATCTGCGCGTCGAGTTCGCGCTGCTGTCGTGGCAGCGTGAAGGCGAATCGCGCTTTCGCACCTGGCTGGAAGGCTTCAACACGCAGCCCGGCGCATGGACGGCGGACAACTATCGCGACATCGGCGCGCTGCCCGCCGGAAAGTTCGTGCTGCACATCGAGGCGCGCGACTATGCCGGCAACCTCAGCACGCCGATCCTGCTGACGATCGTCGTCGTGCCGCACTGGTGGCAGCGGGCATGGGCCGTGCTGCTGTTCGTTCTTGCCGCGCTCGCCGTCATGTACGGATTGCTGCGCGGGCGCATGCACTCCCTGCGGCGGCGGCAGTACGCGCTGGAACACAGAATCGACGAGCGGACGGCGGAATTGAACAAGGCGAACCGGCAACTGCTGGAACTTTCCCAGCGTGATGCGCTGACCGGCGTGTTCAATCGACGCCGGCTGCTGGAATTGTTGCAGCCCGGGGCCGACGACGAACGCCGCGGCGCCCTGGCGGCGCTCATATTCATCGATGTGGACCATTTCAAGGACTACAACGACAGCTTCGGCCACCTGGCCGGCGACCACGCGCTGCGCACCGTGGCCGACACCATCGGTCAGTACGCGCCGGCCGACGCCATCGTGGCCCGTTACGGCGGCGAGGAATTCGCCTGCCTGCTGTTCGACCGCGACCTGCCGGCCGCTTGCGCGGTTGCCGAGCGGATTCGTGCCGGCGTGGCGCAGCAGTTGATGGAAACGCCGGAAGGCACGGCCCGCCCGATCACGATCAGTGCCGGCGTGGCCGGTCGCCGGCTGGAGTCGGCGGCCGACTCGCAACAGCTGCTGCGCGAGGCCGACAACGCTCTGTACGAAGCCAAGCGATCGGGCCGCAACTGTGTGTGCGAAAGCAGATCCTGAGTCGCGCTCGTTCGCGCGGCATCGTAGCGTGGTGAATCATGATGGCCAGTCGGCGGGCCGGTGCCGGGATCGAGTTTCTGGCGAATTTCCGGCTGCTTCGTGCCGCGGGTGAGCCGGGCCTTGCCCGCAGCCGTTCCGCTGGGCCGACAGGCCATCACGGCACGTTCAGTGTCGCGGGCCGGGCACCGTGACGGTGAGCAGGGTGCCGGTGCCGGCTGGCCGCCATGGACCCGGCGTGCTTTGCCGCACAGGCAAGGATCGGCTTTGCCGGCTGGCCTCGCCTGCACAGGGTGGGGATGCCGGTGCCCCGACTTCGCCACGCCTGTCGGTATCTTGATCGCGGAAAACTGATCCCGGCGGCGGAAAACCGCGTGCGGGTCAGTACCATTCGCCAGCCACCCGGCACCGCAGCGATGCGGCGCCGGGGTGGCTGGCGGTGCTCGAAACGATCAGAGCGCCTCGAAAATCCCTGCTGCACCCATGCCGGTGCCGATGCACATGGTGACCATGCCGTACTTCTGCTTGCGGCGACGCAGGCCATGCACCAGGGTGGCGATGCGGATCGCCCCGGTGGCGCCAAGCGGATGGCCCAGTGCGATCGCACCACCGAGCGGATTGACCTTGGCCGGGTCGAGCTTCAGATCGCCCATCACGGCCAGCGCCTGCGCGGCGAAGGCCTCGTTGAGTTCGATCCAGTCCAGTTGGTCCTGGTTGAGCCCGCATTGCTTGAGCGCTTTCGGGATCGCTTCCTTGGGACCGATGCCCATCACGTCCGGCCGCACGCCGGCGACCGAGAAACCGACAAAGCGCGCCAGCGGGGTGAGGTTGTATTCCTTGATGGCCTTCTCGCTGGCCAGCATCACCGCGCCGGCGCCATCGGACATCTGCGAGGAGTTGCCGGCGGTGACGCTGCCACCGAACTGCTGGTTGCGGAAGACGGTCTTGAGCTTGGCCAGCACTTCGAGCGTGGTGCCGGCGCGCGGGCCTTCGTCGGTGTCGATGCGGCGGCTGTCGGTGACGATGCCGCGGGTGGCGAGGTCGGGGTAATGGTCATCCAGCGCGAACGGGCTGATCTCCTCCTTGAATTCGCCGGCGGCGATCGCGGCCAGCGCGCGGCGGTGGCTTTCCACCGAAAACGCGTCCTGCTGCTCGCGGGAGACCTTCCACTGCTTGGCCACGTTCTCGGCGGTGATGCCCATGCCGTAGGCGATGCCGATGTTCTCGTCGGTGAAGATCGCCGGATTCATGGCGATCTTGTGGCCCATCATCGGCACCATGCTCATGCTTTCGGTACCGCCGGCGAGCATCAGATCGTCCTCGCCCAGGCGGATGCGGTCGGCCGCCATCGCCACCGCCTGCAGGCCGGACGAGCAGAAGCGGTTGATGGTGACGCCGGGCACGGTGTCGGGCAGGCCGGCGAGCAGCACGCCGATGCGCGCCACGTTCATGCCTTGCTCGGCCTCCGGCATGGCGCAGCCGATGATCGCGTCGCCGATGCGGTGCGGATCGATGCCCGGGCACTGCGCCATCACGGCGCGGATCACGTGGGCGAGCATGTCGTCCGGGCGGGTGTTGCGAAATACGCCGCGCGGCGCCTTGCCGACCGGGGTGCGGGTGGTGGCGACGATGTAGGCGTCCTGGATTTGCTTGGTCATGGTTCTTGCTCCGTTGCGTCGCGCATGCAGCAGCGACGGCTTTGGTTTTTGTTCGTCATGCCGGCGAAGGCCGGCATCCAGTGACTTTGCGGTGTGCTTCGGGGAACTGGATCCCGGTTTTCGCCGGGATGACGGCTTCTGGTCAGGTACGGATTGCCGGACGGCTCATCAGTTGCGCAGCGGCTTGCCGGTGGTCATCGTGTGGGCAATTCGCGCCTGGGTCTTTTCGGTTTGCGCCAATGCCACGAAATGCTTGCGCTCCAAAGCCAGCAGCCACTCCTCGTCGACCTGCGAGCCGCGCTCGATCACGCCGCCGCAGAGGCAGTCGGCGATGCGCGTGGCAATGTCGATGTCGTGCGGCGAGGCAAAGTAGCCGGCCTGCAGATTGGCCAGCGAGGCCTTGAACGTGGCGGTGCCGACATCGCCGGCAACCGTGACGTTGCGTGCCGGCAGTGGCGGGCGGTAGCCGCTCTCGGCCAGCGCACGGGCGACCTGCTTGGCGACGTACAGCAGTTCGAAGCTGTTGAACACGACCACGTCGCTTTCGCGCAGCAGGCCGAGGCTCTTCGCTTCGAAAGCACTGGCGGAGACCTTGGCCATCGCGATGGTCTCGAACACTTTCTTCAATTCCTCGAACGGATCACCCGGGTTGGCCTTGGCCGCACGCACGGCCAGTTCATGCAGACCGCCGCCGGCCGGCAGCAGACCCACGCCGGCCTCGACCAGGCCGATATAGCTTTCCAGTGAGGCGACCGTCCGGGCGGAATGCATCTGGAACTCGCAGCCGCCGCCGAAGGCCATGCCGCGCACGGCAGCGACCACCGGCACCAGCGAGAACTTGATCGCCATGCTGGTGCGCTGGAAGTTCTCCACCATTTTCTCGAAGTCGTCGAGCTTGCCTGCCTGCAGCAGGCCCAGTGCGCCCTTGAGATCGGCGCCGGCGGAGAACGGCTCGCCGGTCTGCCAGATCACCACCGCCTTGAGCTGCTGCTCGGCGATCTTGATGGCCTCCTGCACGCCGTTGAGGACATGGTCGTTGACCGTGTTCATCTTGGTCTTGAACGAGAGGATGCCGACCCCGTCGTCGCCCAGCGTCCACAGGCGCACGCCCTCGTTTTCCCACACCGTGGTGCCCTGGTCGAACTTTTCGCCCAGCAGCGGATCGGGGAACAGCTGGCGCCGGTAGACCGGATGCTGCGAGCGCGGCTTGTCGGCGTTGGCGCTGGCCGAGTACGAGCCGGCCTTGCCGTGCACGCCGCTGCGACCGTCGGTGACCCAGGCGGGCAGGGGCGCGTCGCTCATCGCCTTGCCGGCCTTGATGTCCTCGTTGATCCAGCCGGCGACCTGCTGCCAGCCCGCGGCCTGCCAGGTCTCGAACGGCCCGAGCTTCCAGCCGTAGCCCCAGCGGATCGCGAAGTCGACGTCGCGCGCGGTGTCGGCGATGTCGGCCAGATGGTAGGCGGTGTAGTGGAACAGGTCGCGGAAGCTGGCCCACAGGAACTGCGCCTGTGTGTCGCTGGAGGCGCGCAGCTTGCCGAACTTCTCGGACGGGTCTTTGATGGCCAGGATCGCGGCGACCTCGTCGGACGGCTTGTGCACGGACGGGCGGAAATCACCCTTGCTCACATCGAGCACCACGATGTCCTTGCCTGCCTTCCTGTAGAAGCCGCCGCCGGTCTTCTGGCCCAGTGCGCCTTTTTCGATCAGCCCGGTCAGCCACGCCGGTGCCTTGAAGTACTTGTGCCACGGGTCGTCGGGCAGGGTGTCGGCCATGGTCTTGATGACATGGGCCATGGTATCGAGGCCCACCACGTCGGCGGTGCGGTAGGTGGCGCTCTTCGGGCGGCCGACGGCCGGGCCGGTCAGCGCGTCGACGGTGTCGAAACCCAGCCCGAACTGCTCGGTGTGGTGCATTGCGGCCAGCATCGAGAACACGCCGATGCGGTTGCCGATGAAGTTCGGGGTGTCCTTGGCGATCACCACGCCCTTGCCGACGGTGGTGGTGAGGAAGGCTTCCAGACCGTCGACGACAGCTGCATCGGTGAGCCGGGTCGGGATCACTTCCACCAGGTGCATGTAGCGCGGCGGGTTGAAGAAGTGCACGCCGGTGAAGCGGTGGCGCATCTCTTCGGGCAGCGCCTCGGCCAGTCCGTTGATCGACAGGCCGGAGGTGTTCGACGCGATGATCGCGGTCCTCGACAGATGCGGGGCGATTTTCTTGTACAGGTCGAGTTTCCAGTCCATCCGTTCGGCAATCGCCTCGATCACCAGATCGACGTTCTTCAGATGATCCAGATGTTCGTCGTAGTTGGCCGGGATGATCGCACCGGCGAGGTTCTTGTCGGCCAGCGGGGCGGGCGACAGCCTGGTCAGGTTGGCGATGGCCTTGAGCGCGACGCCGCTTTTCGGGCCATCTTTCGCGGGCAGGTCGAACAGCACGGTTTCGACGCCGGCGTTGGTCAGGTGCGCGGCGATCTGCGCGCCCATGACACCAGCGCCCAGTACGGCGGCCTTGCGGATACGTAGCGCTGATTGCGGTGTTGATGCAGCGGTCATTGGCTTCTCCGATGGTGCGATGACGAAGGGGATGGACTGATGGGGCAATACGGTCGTTGTCGACGCGCAACAGCAGACCTAGGGATGACTGAGGCCGGCGACGGCAAACCGGATGAGGTGCTGGACGGTCTGCTCGCGATGCACACTCTCGCTGACACCGCTCTTGCGCTGGATCATGCCGAAGCCGGACATCGCGTGGGTCAGCGCGCCGGTGACCAGGTCGATGCGCCAGTAGAGCTCCGGCTTGCTCAATTGCGGCAGCAGGCGCGCGAACTCGGCGGTGAACTGGCGCATCACATGACCGTAGTTCTCGGACAGAAAGTGGCGCAGGGTGTCGTCGTGTTCGGCGAACGCCCGGGCCAGCACACGCATGAACAGCGCGCCATTGTCGTCATGCGAAAGTTCCAGCGCGGGGCGGATATAGGCATCCAGCACATCTTCAAGCGTGGTGTCGTCGGTGCCGATCACCTTGGACAGCGCATCGAGCCGGCGGGCGTTCAATGCATCCAGCCGACGGCGAAACACCTGCTCGATCAGCTTGTCCTTGGACCCGAAGTGGTAATTTACCGCGGCCAGGTTGACCCCTGCGGCGGCGGTCAGCTGGCGCAGCGACGCGCCATCGAACCCGCGCCGCGCAAACAGCACTTCGGCCGTGCTGAGTATGCGTTCCTTGGTCGTGCCAACGTTGTTCTGGTGCGGGGCCATCTTGCCGGGTCGCCAAACATGTTCAAACGATCGTTTGAGCATACGCGGACAGCTCCTCGGCCGTCAAACAATCGTTTGTTGCAGGCAACAGGCATCTTTGCGAATGAGCCAGGATCTGTCAGACTTTGATGGGCTAAACCCGCAATTCCTGTGAAGTTTGGCCCATCTGGCGGCCCGGCCGTTCATCCTCTCTTTCATGAATCCGTCTTTCCGGAGTTGACCCGTATGGCGCTTGAGCGCACCCTTTCGATCATCAAGCCCGATGCCGTTGCCAAGAATGTCATCGGCGAAATCTACGCACGTTTTGAAAAGGCCGGTCTCAAGATCGTCGCCGCCAGGATGAAGCAGTTGTCGCGGCAGGAAGCCGAGGGCTTCTACGCCGTACATCGCGAACGCCCGTTCTTCAAGGCGCTGGTCGACTTCATGATTTCCGG
The DNA here is from genome assembly GCA_028871555.1 of Lysobacteraceae bacterium. Classification (GTDB taxonomy): domain Bacteria; phylum Pseudomonadota; class Gammaproteobacteria; order Xanthomonadales; family Rhodanobacteraceae; genus Rhodanobacter. Next base: position 19,035 of record JAGWNA010000022.1, on the reverse strand, counting down.
TCCGGTGATGATCCAGGCACTGGAAGGCGAGAACGCCGTGCTTGCGCATCGCGACCTGATGGGGGCCACCAATCCGAAGGAAGCCGCACCGGGCACGATCCGCGCCGACTTTGCCGACTCGATCGACGCCAATGCCGTGCATGGCTCCGACGCGATCGACACCGCCAAGGTCGAGATCGCCTACTTCTTTGCCGCGACCGACGTGCTTTCCAGGTAATTTTTGCATTCATATGTTGTGCGTTCGTCCCTGGACGCGGAGATCAAGAAGCGGCATCCATGGCCGCACGTTTCAAGAACCAGTGCGTTCATCCATGAACGCGAAGATCAAAACGCGGCCATCCGTGGCCGCACTCTTCACAAGAGCTACCCATTGAACCAGGTTGTCGCCAGTTCCTCCAAGGTCAACTTGCTCGACTTCGATCGTCAGGGGCTGCGCGATTTCTTCGCGCAGATCGGCGAGAAGCCGTACCGGGCCGAGCAGGTGATGAAGTGGATCTACCACGACCTCGAAGACAACTTCGAGAACATGACTGACGTGGGCAAGGCGCTGCGCGCCAAGCTCACCGAGGCGTGTTGCATCGGTGCGCCGAAAACCATGCTGGACAAGGCGGCTGCCGATGGTACGCACAAGTGGCTGCTGGGGATGGACAAGGGCAACGCGGTGGAGACGGTCTACATCCCGGAGCCGACCCGCGGCACCCTGTGTGTTTCCTCGCAGATCGGCTGCGCACTGAACTGCCAGTTCTGCTCGACCGGGGCGCAGGGCTTCAACCGCAATCTTTCCACTGCCGAAATCATCGGTCAGGTGTGGGTGGCGGCCAAATACCTGGGGAACGTCACCCATCAGAACCGGCGCATCACCAACGTGGTGATGATGGGCATGGGCGAGCCGCTGGCCAATTTCGAGCCTGTGGTCAGGGCGATGAAGTTGATGCGTGACGATCTTGGTTTCGGTCTGGCTGCCAAGCGCGTCACCCTGTCGACCGCAGGCATGGTGCCGATGATCGACCTGCTCTCGGCCGAGATCGACGTGTCGCTGGCGGTGTCGCTGCATGCGGCCAATGACGAGTTGCGCACCGAGCTGGTACCGCTCAACAAACGCTATCCGCTTGCCGACCTGCTGGCGGCATGCCAGCGCTGGATTGCACGCAGGCCACGTACCTCGATCACCTTTGAATACACCTTGATGAAGGGTGTCAACGATCAGCCGGTTCATGCCCGCCAGTTGATCAAGCTGATGCGCAAGCTGCCGACCTGCAAGGTCAACCTGATTCCGTTCAATCCATTTCCGGGCACCCGCTTCGAACGTTCCGGCGCGGATGCGATCCACGATTTCCAGACGCAACTGCTGAACGCCGGGGTGCTGACCATGTTGCGGCGCACACGCGGCGACGATATCGACGCCGCATGCGGTCAACTTGCGGGGCAGGTCACGGATCGCACCCGGCGCAGCGCAGATATTCGCAAACGGATCGATGAGGGGGCCATGCATGCGATTTGACCGGATGCTGATATTGAGCCTGTTGCTGTGGTTGCCGCTGACCGGTTGCGTCACCACGCACACGGACAGCAGTTCGCTGGGCAAGAGCCTGCCCCAGAGCAGCAAGGAATCGCAGGCCAGGGATGCCGCACGCATCCATACCGAACTGGGCCAGCGCTACATGGCCAGCGGTGATCTGCAGACGGCACTGCAGAAACTGAACATGGCGCTGCAATTCGATCCCGACTATGCGCCTGCACATACCGTGATTGCCCTGCTCTACGAAAAAATCAACGAGCTTCCCGAAGCCGAACTGCATTACCGCAAGGCCGTCGAGCTGGAGCCGGCCAAAGGTGCGCCGAACAACAATCTCGGTGTTTTCCTGTGTCATACCGGAAAAATCGACGAATCGATCGGATACTTCAAGAAAGCAGTCGCCGATCCGTTCTACACGACTCCCGATGTGGCTTTGACGAATGAGGGCGTCTGCGAGCAGATGGCCCATCACACAACCGCTGCGGAAGCGAGTTTTCGCGATGCGATCGCGCATAATCCAGACAACGCAGAGGCACTCTTTCAGCTGGCCAACACGCTTTATCTGCATGACAATGCATTCCGTGCCCGGGCTTTCCTGCAGCGCTTCGAAGCGCTGCGCAAACCGACTCCTGCCTCGCTGAAACTCGGCCACGATATTGAAAACCGCCTGGGGAACCTGGAAGGCGCCCTGACTTACAGCAAGCGATTGCAAAGCCTGTTCCCGGATTCCAAGCAGGCGCACGCCCTTGATGTCAAGACCAGTCCATGACCTCCACGCAGCCATTTTCGATCGAGCAGGGCAAGAGCAATCCCGATCTGTGCGGGATCAATTTGGTCAATTTCGATACACCGCAGACAGACCCTCACCCGGTGAGTTTCGGTAACCGACTGCATGCTGCGCGTGAAGCACGGGGGCTGAACCTCGATGCGTGTGCGCAGACCTTGAAGCTGCCGGCACGTATTCTTCTCCAACTTGAGCGCGACGAATACGACGGTATCGATTCAAAGATCTATCTCGGCAGTTACATCGGCAAGTACGGGCATTACCTGGGCATCGACCAGGCATTGATCCAGGTTGAACTTGATCGCATCAAGCAGATCGAACCGCCGCTGGTGACCACCGGCGGCATCTCGCACTCACGGTTCCTGCTGGACCGCTACGTCACCGCGATAACCTACACCGTGCTGACAGCGGTGATCGTCGTCCCGATGATCTGGCTGGGTGTGCGTGGCACGCTGGATCGCGACATCAGTCATCTCGCACCGCTGGATGCCACACCTGTTGCGCAACCGGCGAAGCTGGTTGCGCAGAGTCGCCGCAGTCAGCCACCCGTCCCGGTGATCAGGGCACGGCAACCGAAGTCGCCGTCCAGCGAACAGCCTCTGATGGCATCGATGGCGCCGTTCCCCGTCATGGACGGAACGACCACCCCACCGGCCGAGTCTCCGGCGGCGAATGCTGCCGGTCACGGAGCAGCAGGCTTGAGCCTCGATCTGTCGCTGAGTGCGGCCAGTTGGGTCGAAGTGATCGAACGTGACGGCACGAGGCTGGAGTATGGCCTGCTGCCTGCCAGCAGCAACAAGACTTACCAAAGCGATCAGCCGCTGGATGTGCGCATCGGCAATGTTGACGGTGCACAGCTCAAGGTCGACGGTCAGCCGCTGGCGCTGGATGGCTTCCGGCATGCCAACGTGGCCCATTTCCGCGTGCAGCTGCAGGATGGCAAAGTCTCCGCTGCCAGCCTTTGACAGCGGTACTGCGCCGCTCCGGGCAGGTCATTTCGGTTATGCTTGCGCATTGTCTGCCCGGCGCCGGGCGGACCGGATGGTTTTTCCCCTTTTACTTGCCGCTGCGGCCGCCCCTCGTTCCTGCGAGTACGTGGCCATCTGACTGGTGATGGTATGGCATTCGACGAATACGACGATTACGAACAAAGCGAACGTGTACAAAAATGGCTGCACGAGAATGGACTGTCCATCGTCGTCGGGATCGCCATTGGCCTGGTGGGCATTTTCGGATGGCAGCAATGGCGCAACCACCAGGCCCGCAATGAGGGCGAGGCTGCACAGCTCTATCAGCAGGTGCAGATCGCATTGGCATCCGGCAAGCCGGACTCTGCCGCGCAGTTCACCGAAGAGTTGATGAAGGATCATGCCGGATCGCCATACGCGGTTTTCGCCGTCAGCGACCGTGCCAGGCAGCAGGTGCAGTCCAGTCAGCTGGACAAGGCCGAGGCATCGCTGGAATGGGCCAGAAGCCATGCCGGCAATCCGGCGCTGAAATCACTGACCGAATTGCGCATCGCACAGGTTGAACTGGCGCGCGGCAACGCCACGGCGGCACTGTCCACGCTCGACAGCATCCCGGCCAGCATCTACGCAGGGCTGGTCCAGGAACTCCGGGGGGATGTGCTGGTCAAGCTTGGACGTTCCGACGATGCGCGCAAGGCATACCAGGCAGCTCTGTCGTCGCTGAGCGAGGATGCGCCGCAGCGTGGCGTATTGCAGATGAAACTCGATGATTTGGCTGTAGCCGGGAAGCAGGGTGCATGAAACGAATTTTGCTGATCACGCTGACTTCGCTGGTAGCTCTTGCCGGCTGCCATTCGTTCAAGAAGGAAAACATCCAGCCGCCGACGCCGCTGGCCAAGCATTTCAAGCCCACGGTGCATGTAGTCAAGCTGTGGCGTGCCAGCGTTGGTGACGGTGCCGGCGATAGTGGCGTCCGTTTGCGCCCCACAGTCGAGTCGGGCGTGCTCTATGCGGACAGTACCGACGGCAAGCTGGCGGCATTCGATGCCGCCACTGGCAAGACCCTGTGGTCGAAAAGTTCGCGTATCCACGGCTGGTTCGGCTGGGGTGACAAGAAGCGCAAGGATGCAACATATGCCGGCGGCCCGGCGGTCAGTGGCGACCTGCTCGTCGTGGGCACACTCGATGGCCATGTCTACGGCGTGAATGCGAAGGACGGCAGCCCGCGCTGGCAGGCCGAGCTGGATTCCGAGGTGCTTGCCTCACCCGTGATCGCCAATGATCTGGTGGTGGTTCGTACCGAAGATGGCCGCGTTTACGGGCTGGATGCGGCAACCGGCAAGCGGCATTGGGTATATGGCATGGACACCGTGCCGCTGTTGAGTCTGCGCGGCAATGGTTCTCTGCTGGTCGCCAAGGGCGTGGTGTTCTTCGGCAATGACGACGGCAAGCTGGTGGCGTTGCGGCTGGACAATGGCTCCAAGCTGTGGGAGCAGCGATTGGGCAGCGGCGAGGGCCGCACCGAGATCGAGCGGCTCGATGACGTTGATGGCACGATCCTGCTCGATGGCAGCACACTCTACGGCGCGGCCTATCACGGCAACCTGGTGGCCGTGGACGGTCCCAGTGGGCGTCCGTTGTGGTCGCACCCGTTTTCCACTTACGACTCGCTCGCGGTCAGCGGCAATGCGATCTATGGCGTCGGGGATGATTCAACGGTGTGGGCTTTCGACAAGGTCAGCGGCACCGATGTCTGGAAGAATGACTCGCTCCAATACCGCAACCTGACCGCTCCGGCGGTGCAGGGCGACTACGTGGTCGTCGGCGACATGGAAGGCTATGTGCATTGGCTGCAGACCGGGGACGGCGCCCTTGCGGCACGCGAGCGGCTGTCGATGAAATTGCCGCTCAGGTCCGCGGTACCGATCCGGGCCCAGCCGCTGGTGGTGGGCGACATCGTCTACGTCGAGGACGTGAAGGGCCATATCGGCGCTTATCGTCTCTCGGCGCACTGACTGCAGGAACTGCGTTTCCGTCATGTTGCCTGTCGTCGCGCTCGTGGGTCGTCCCAATGTCGGAAAATCGACCCTGTTCAATGTGCTGACGCGCAGCCGTGATGCACTGGTGGCTGATATGCCGGGCGTCACCCGTGATCGACACTACGGCGTCTGCCGCAGCGGTGAACGGCCATTCGTGGTGGTCGATACCGGCGGCCTGTCGGGTGTCGAGCAGGCGATGGATGTCCTGACCGCCAGGCAGGTGCGTCTGGCGATCGCAGAGGCACATGTGCTGGTATTCGTGGTCGATGCCCGTGAAGGCCTGCTGCCACAGGATTACGCCATCCTCGACGAGCTGCGCCGCAGCGGCAAGCCGATCATCGCTGCCGTCAACAAGACCGATGGTCTGGATGAGCAGAATGTACTGGCCGAATTCGCCGCGTTCGGCATCGGCACGACCTTGCCGTTGTCCGCTGCGCACAATCGCGGCACCGATGGCCTGATCGAGGCCGTGCTGCGGCGGCTGCCGGTCGACCAAGAAAGTACGGTCGAAGCGGACGGCGAGGATGGCAGCATACGCGTGGCCATTGTCGGCCGTCCGAATGCCGGCAAGTCGACATTGATCAACCGCCTGCTGGGCGAGGACCGGCTGATCGTCTCCGATGTGGCTGGTACCACCCGCGATCCGATCCGGGTACCACTGGAGCGCGACGGCAAGCGATACACGCTGATCGACACGGCCGGTATCCGACGCAAGGCGCGCGTCGAAGAGGCCGTGGAGAAATTCAGCGTCATCAAGACGCTGCAGTCGATTGCCGCGGCGCAGGTGGTGGTCGTGCTCGTCGATGCCCACGAGAATCTGGCCGATCAGGATCTTACCCTGATCGGTTACGCAATCGACGAGGGCAGGGCACTGGTGATCGCCGTCAACAAGTGGGACGGCATGGACCAGTACCAGCGTGACGAGTGCAAGCGTGCGCTGGATCGAAGGCTGGTGTTCGCCGAGTGGGCCCGGCAGGTCTACATCTCGGCGCTGCATGGATCGGGCCTGCGCGAGCTGATGCGCGCCGTGGTGCGCGCGCATGCCTCGGCGACCCGGGTGCTGGTGTCGTCAGATCTGACCAAGACCCTGGAGAAGGCCTATGAAAGCTACCAGCCGCCACTGGTGAACGGCCACTCGCCAAAGCTCCGTTTCGCGCATCCCGGCGGCAACAACCCGCCGACCATCGTGATCCACGGTACCCGCACCAAGCACATCGCGCCTTCCTATCAGCGCTACCTGGAAAACTTCTTCCGCAAACGCTACAAGCTGGAAGGTACGCCGGTGCGGATCAGCTTCCGCGAGGGCGAGAATCCCTACGCCGGTCGCAAGAAGGTTTTCACCAAGGAACAGCAGCAGAAACGTCGTCGCATGGTTACTGAGCTGATCAAGCGTACGCGCTGAGCAGCAGGACGCGCGCTCCCACCGGAGCGTTTGCGCACGTCATGTATTCCCGGGATGGCTGCGATGCGGGCGGGTTTTCGCAGCGGGTTGCCGCCAGGCCCGCACGGTCCAGGCCTGTGACTCTGCTCCCGCGGTTGCCGTGTTGGACTGACATTCAGGCGCAGATCTGGCGGGCTTGACGGGGCGGCGCGTATAATTCCCTCTTTGCAGCGGGACTGTTCGCATGCGCATCCTCGCCGAGGCCCTGACCTACGACGATGTTTTCCTTGTTCCGGCCCATTCGGTCGTCTTGCCTCGCGATGTGGATACATCGACCCGGCTGACGCGAAACCTGCGCCTGAATATTCCCATCGTGTCCGCCGCAATGGATACGGTGACCGAGGCGCGGCTTGCCATCACCATGGCGCAGAACGGCGGCATCGGCATCATCCACAAGAACATGACCGCCGAGCAGCAGGCGGCCGAAGTACGGCTGGTGAAGAAGTTCGAGGCCGGGGTGATCCGCAGCCCGATTACCGTCAGTCCGGACACTTCGATCCGGGAAGTGCTGCGACTGACTCATGCGCACGACATCTCCGGCGTGCCGGTGGTGGATGGCAGTCGGCTGGTCGGCATCGTCACCAGCCGCGACCTGCGTTTCGAGCGAAAGCTCGACGATCCGGTGCGCAATATCATGACCCGGCAGGACAAGCTGGTGACGGTGCGCGAAGGTGCCGGCCAGGATGAAGTGCTGCTGCTGCTGCACAAGCATCGCATCGAGAAGGTGTTGGTCGTCAACGATGATTTCCAGTTGTGTGGACTGATCACCGTAAAGGATATCCAGAAGGCCCGTGACAATCCCCATGCCGCCAAGGACCTGCACGAAGCGTTGCTGGTCGGCGCCGCGGTAGGCGTCAGTGGCGATACCGACCAGCGCGTCGACGCGCTGGTCGATGCCGGCGTGGATGTACTGGTAGTGGATACTGCCCATGGCCATTCGCAAGGCGTGATCGATCGCGTCGGCTGGATCAAGCAACGCTATCCCCAGGTACAGGTGATTGCCGGCAACATCGTGACTGGCGAAGCGGCACGTGCATTGCTCGATGTCGGTGTCGACGCGGTCAAGGTCGGCGTGGGCCCCGGCTCGATTTGCACGACGCGAGTGGTCGCCGGCGTCGGCGTGCCGCAGATCACCGCGATCGACATGGTCGCCAGCGCGCTCAAGGACGAGATTCCGCTGATCGCCGATGGCGGCATTCGCTATTCCGGCGACATCCCCAAGGCACTTGCTGCCGGCGCATCCACCGTGATGCTCGGCTCGATGTTCGCCGGCACGGAGGAATCGCCGGGCGAAGTCGAACTGTTTCAGGGCCGCTCATACAAGAGCTACCGCGGCATGGGTTCGATCGGTGCCATGCAGCTCGGTTCGAAGGATCGCTACTTCCAGGACGAGACCGACGCCGACAAGCTGGTACCCGAAGGAATCGAGGGCCGGGTGCCATATCGTGGTCCATTGCGCAACATCATCCACCAGTTGATCGGCGGCTTGCGCGCCTCGATGGGTTATCTCGGCACAGCCACCATCGATGACGTGCGGCACAAGGCGCAATTCGTCAAGGTGACCTCTGCCGGCATCAGCGAAGCCCATCCGCACGATATCCAGATCACCAAGGAAGCACCGAACTACCGATTGAATTCTTGACGCCTTGCAAGCCCTCTCCCTGAGCAGACTCGTGGAGAGGGTTGGGTGATGGGGCGCTTTTCTGCCTCGTTGCTCGATAGCTTCCAGGCGCCGGAGCGCCCCTCATCCCGACCCTCTCCCCGACGGTGAAGCTGCAGGGGAGGGGGAGCCAGGACGCCGCCATGACCAATATTCATTCCGACAAGATCCTCGTTCTCGATTTCGGTGCGCAGTACACGCAGCTGATTGCACGGCGCATCCGCGAGCTAGGCGTGTATTGCGAAATATGGGCATGGGATCACGACCCGGCCGAGATTGCCGCGTTCGGCGCCAAGGGCATCATCCTGTCGGGTGGCCCGGAATCGACCACGCTGCATGGTGCGCCGAAAGCCGCACAGGAAGTCTTCGATTCGGGCTTGCCGATCCTCGGCATTTGCTATGGCATGCAGACCATGGCCGTGCAGCTCGGCGGCGCCACCGAAGCGGCCGATGCGCGCGAGTTCGGCCATGCAAAAGTGGACATTGTCGCGCCCGGCCGCCTGTTAGAGGGTTTGACCGATCATGCCGACAGCCATCGGCTGGATGTCTGGATGAGCCACGGCGACCACGTCGCCACGGCACCGCCGGGTTTCACCGTTACCGGCCGCACCGAGCGTATCCCGGTCGCCGTGATGGAGAACGAGGCCAGACACTGGTACGGCGTGCAGTTCCACCCGGAAGTAACGCACACGAAGCAGGGCGCGGCGCTGCTCAAGCGCTTCATCACCGAGATCTGCGGCTGCGCCACGCTGTGGACCGCCGCCAACATCATCGATGACCAGATTGCCCGCGTGCATGCACAGGTCGGTGACGATCATGTGCTGCTGGGACTGTCCGGCGGCGTGGACTCCTCGGTGGTTGCGGCGCTGCTGCATCGAGCGATCGGCGACCGTCTGACCTGCGTGTTTGTCGATACCGGCCTGTTGCGCTGGCAGGAAGGCGACCAGGTGATGGCGACCATGGCTGAGCACATGGGTGTCAAGGTGATCCGGGTCAATGCGGCCGAGCGTTATTTCAACGCACTGGCCGGCGTTGCCGATCCGGAGGCCAAGCGCAAGATCATCGGCGGCCTGTTCGTGGAAATCTTCGACGAAGAGTCGGAGAAGCTCATCGCGGGCGGCGGCAATGTGAAGTGGCTGGCGCAGGGCACCATCTATCCCGACGTGATCGAGTCAGCCGGCAGCAAGACCGGCAAGGCCCACGTCATCAAGAGCCATCACAACGTCGGTGGCTTGCCGGCCCGCATGAAGCTCAAGCTGGTCGAGCCGCTGCGCGAACTGTTCAAGGATGAAGTGCGCCGGATCGGTGTGGAACTCGGGCTGCCGCGTGCCATGGTCCATCGCCATCCGTTCCCTGGCCCCGGGCTCGGTGTGCGCATCCTGGGCGAAGTGAAACGCGAGTATGCCCAACTGCTGGCGCAGGCCGACGCGATCTTCATCGACGAGCTGCGCAAGGCCGATCTGTACGACAAGACCAGCCAGGCGTTCGCCGTGTTTCTGCCGGTGAAATCGGTCGGCGTGGTCGGCGATGCGCGTGCTTACGAGTGGGTGATCGCACTGCGCGCGGTGGAAACGATCGACTTTATGACGGCGCATTGGGCGCACCTGCCGTACGACTTTCTTGGCAAGGTATCGAATAGAATCATCAATGAGTTACGTGGAATATCTCGAGTTGTTTATGACATAAGCGGCAAGCCTCCCGCCACCATCGAGTGGGAGTGAATTTACGTCCTTCGAGGACTATCGCCAGCTATCGAAAAACTGACGTAGCGTGTTGATTTATAAAGAAATACGTCACAGCAGCTATCGGTGGCTATCGCCGGCCAGCAGAAAAAGTTGGCGGTAGAGCTGACGGTAAAAATCGAGGCCGGATTAAGACGCTCTCGTTCACTATTCAGGCTTTTACCGTCTTTGACGGTAAAAGCCTTCTCGGGAATGCTTGTTTTATGCGGCTTTCCGGGCATCAGCAGGTCACCAGGTCCTTGACGGTAGAACCTGACGGTAAAGCCGTCACAAGCCGGAGGAAACCTTGATGCTCACCGACGCTGCACTACGAAATCTGAAGCCTAAGTCCAAGATTTATAAGGCTTCTGACCGGGATGGAATGTACGTGACGGTATCGACCAGCGGTACTGTCACCTTCCGCTACGACTACCGCCTCAACGACCGCCGCGAGACGCTGACCCTCGGGCGCTACGGCCCCGGCGGCATCTCACTGGCGATGGCGCGCGAACTGCTCCTGGACGCACGCAAAGCCGTGCTCAAGGGCACCTCGCCCGCGCTCGAAAAGCAACGCGAGAAGCGCCGGGTGGTCGCCATCAAAACCTTCGGCACGGCGATGGACACGTGGCTGGCCAATGCACGATTCTCTATCTGCAATCTTGAAACACGCATGGCTCCCCCAAGCAATCCTTGTTGATCTCGTTGTCGCTACACGGCAGCCTTGTTTACCTTGGTTTCAAGGTCGGCACATGCTTTCAACAGCTCGTCGAAGGATACGGCATTGCCTACCATCACTTCGTCCGCCAGCATGGCGGCGTAGTCTTTGGCAAGCGCCGTCTGGGCTTCGCCTTCGGGGACGATTTTCAGATGCCCCGTGGTTGCAGGCAGGTAGTCGATCACCTGGCCGTCGGCGTCTTTCTCGATGAAGAAGTAGGACTTGTGGCGGGCGACGGCGGTTGCCACCGCGCGATCGTCCATGACGGCGGTGAAATGCGGGCTTCGGGCGATCGCAGCCAGGTCATGCCAATGGCGCGCGTAGCGTTCGCTACGGATGCGGCCTTGGGCGCAGAACACGTGCGCAGCGGTGGCCTTCTCCCAAAAGGTGCGTGCGACGCTCATGACCAGCGGCGAGGCAGTGGGGAACGACACGTCAGGCAAGTGTTCGGCGATGTCGCAAGTCACCTGGAATACCTGATGCGGCTCGCCGGTGGCGCGCGCCCCGAACTCCAGTGTGACGACGGGCGCCACGTAACCAGTTCCTTGCGTCAGGGCAGGGTAGTGGAGAAGCAGTTTGTCGTTCTCCTGTCCGCCGAGTTCGAGCCGGGCATCCAGACGCTCGCGCGTCAAGGCTGCTTGCAACACCGGCTGCACGTTTTGCGTGATCCAGTCAGGCAGCCGATGCCGCACGGCTTGCGTCCATTTGCTGGTCTAGCTGCGGCTGGCCGGCAGGTCGCCACCTGCGCCGATCAAGTCCGGGATCAGCTTGCGGATGTCGTAGGTCAGGTCAATGTCTTCGGAGAAGCGGTCGATGACCTTGTAAACCTTGGACAGTGACGTGCCGCCCTTGAAGGTCAGATCGGCCGCGAGCGGCGACTCGAACAGGGTGCGCAGCGTCCACACCACCCACACGTCCTTTTCGAGCAAGTGGGCGGGGCGGCCAGTTTCGGCACGCCCGTATTCCAGCGCTTCGCGTTGATCTTCTTTGCTCAGGTCGAAGAAATATTCAGCCACGTGCGGCTTCCTCGCCGATGGCTTGCGCCATCCAGCCGGGCAGCGTCGCACGTGCCGCAGCCAGTGCCTGCCATTCGGCGCGGGGCAGAGTGCGGCGTAGCGACGCCAGCGAGGGGCCGGCGTGCGTCGGGCCGATCCAGGCCAGCGCGCGCACGGCTGCGCCGGCCGGCCGCGCGCCCAACGCCAGCATCCAGCGCGGCGCGTGCTTTACCAGCACTTCGGAACGGCCGAGCTTGAGCTTGCGGGTGCGGCCGGATGTCAGATAGACCTCGCGGATGGGTACCTGCTGCGTCAGGCCCAAGGCATTGGCCGCGCTGGCACCATGCGGCACAACGATTTCGCCGCTTTGCTCGGCCAGTGCCTGGACGACCTTCTCGGGTGCGGGAGCGCGCGAGCCGAACCGGCTGGATACCGGGGCAGAGTAGGCGCCCCGCGCCACGCGCAGCAGCTTGCCGGCCTGGGCCAGTCGAGAGAACGCCTGATCCACCGCCGACCGGCTTCCCAGGTGCAGAAACTCCTTGGGCGACAGCACGCCCCCCTCGGGAAGCGAGCGTGCTTGTTGCAGGATGGTTTCGGGCAGTGTGTTCATGGGCACCTCTCGGACAGAGAAATGATACACCAGTTTCTGACATCCTGGCAGCAGCATTTCCTGCCTGTATGCCCGCGTATTCGGCGGGGCGATCGAGGAAAAACAGGGAAAGGCAACAGGTGTGCTTCCTGCCGCAGTGCTGGGCGAGGCGTTGAGGGGGTGTCCCGAGTGTTCTTGGGAAAGTTGTCGCTGTCGTAGTCTGGATACGACGGGCGAAACAATTCCAAATCAAAAGCGCCTTGTAGCAGATCGACCTCAGCAACGGCCATGATTCGCTGCGCAGTAAGAACGCTCTCCGACCGAACAACCCGTGAGGCTGCCCATCGTGGAGCGTGCCGGAGTGCATCGACTTCTGGGAGCTGAAGTGCGGTCGCCAGTCCGGTATGATCGAAGCTGATTGATGATGAGCAGATGCCGCGCAAACCCGCGCCGGCAAAGGGCGTGTATTTCTGACGGTAAAAGCGACGGTAAAGGCTCATGTCGATCACAACCAAACCCTTTAACCATGCGGACTTGCGTGACTCGTTGATGATCGAGTGGAAGTGAAGTGATGGAGCGCAAGCGCAATGTCGCCAAGGCCGCTAAAGCCGCTAAAGCCCCGCAGCTTTCCCGCACTCACGTCCCCGATCACATGACTCCTGTCGACTGGCAGCGGGGCCTGCGGCGGCAATTTGGACGCGAGCAGGTGTTCGAACTGGAGAATCTCGGGACGGAACCATTTTTCTCCGAGTTTCGTGTCGGCAATCCGGAGTCGAAATCCAATTATCGCGTGATCATCCGCGGGACACGGCCGGGCGACAACTTCTGTGCCTGTCCCGACTACGCGACCAACGAATTGGGTACCTGCAAGCATATCGAGTTCACGCTGGCCCGACTGGTCAAGAAGCGCGGTGCCAAGGCGGCTTTTGCCCGTGGTTGCCAGCCTGCATTTTCTGAACTCTATCTGCGCAACGACGGTGGGCGAACGATCCATTTTCGCGCCGGTACGGATTGTCCGGCGAAGGTGGCGAAGGCCGCCGCGGCATTGTTCGACGTGTCCCATGGCTGGCGGTTACCGGAGACTCGATTCATCGAACTGGGGCGCTTTCTCACCGGCGCGGCGAAGACGGGTCACGAAGTACGCGCTCGCGATGACGCGCTCGGTTTCGTCGCGGGCCGGTGCGATGCATCGCATCGCGCCGCAGTGCTTGGCGAGATGTTTCCGCGTGGCGCTGCCGATCCGCTGCTGAAGAAGCTGCTCAAGGTGCCGCTTTACCCCTACCAGGCCGAAGGTGCGCTGTTTGCCGTGCGCGCCGGGCGTGCCTTGATCGGCGACGAAATGGGCTTGGGCAAGACCGTGCAGGCGATTGCGGCGGCGGAGATTCTGGCGCGGCATTTCGGCGTATCGAAGGTACTCGTGATCTGCCCGACTTCGCTCAAGTACCAGTGGCAGAGCGAGATGCTTCGCTTCTCCGGCCGCGCTTCGCGCGTCGTCGCCGGAGGCATTGCCCAGCGACGGAACGAATACGCCGAGGAGGATTTCTGCAAGATCACCAACTACGAGAAACTGAAATCCGACCTCGATCTGATCTCGGCCTGGGCGCCGGAGTTCGTGATCGTGGACGAAGCGCAGCGCATCAAGAACTGGAACACCATCGCAGCGAAAGCACTCAAGCGCATCGACAGCCCCTATGCCGTTGTGTTGACGGGAACCCCACTGGAAAACAAGCTGGAAGAACTCATTTCCATCGTGCAGTTCGTCGACCAGCATCGCCTCGGGCCCACCTGGAAGCTGCTGCATGAGCATCAGGTCAAGGACGAAGCCGGGCGTGTGACGGGTTACACCAGCCTTGCGAAGATCGGCCAGACGCTGGCGCCGATCATGGTCCGCCGGCGCAAGTCCGAGGTACTGCTTCAGCTGCCAAACCGTACCGACCAGAACCTGCTGGTACCGATGACCGAGATGCAGACGGCCTATCACGCGGAGAACGCGGACATCGTGACCAGGATCGTCCAGCGCTGGCGCAAAATGAGGTTTCTGTCGGACCAGGACCAGCGGCGACTCACCTGCGCCTTGCAGAACATGCGCATGTCCTGCAACAGCACCTATCTGCTGGATCAGGAAACCGACCACGGTGTCAAGGCTGACGAGTTGGCGGCGTTGCTCGAAGGTCTTTTCGCCCAGCCGGAAGCGAAAGCGGTGGTGTTCAGCCAGTGGACGCGGACCCATGACATCGTCATTCGCCGGCTCAAGGAACTCGGCATCGGTTACGTCAGCTTCCACGGCGGTGTGCCATCGGAAAAGCGGCCAGCGCTGGTGAAGCGTTTCCGCGACGACCCGGATTGCCGCGTCTTCCTGTCGACCGACGCGGGCAGCACGGGGCTCAACCTGCAGCACGCCTCGACGCTCGTGAACATGGATCTGCCGTGGAATCCCGCGGTGCTCGAACAACGCATCGCGCGCATCCATCGCATGGGGCAGCGCAAGCCCGTGCAAATCGTCAACTACGTTGCCAAGGGAACGATCGAGGAGGGCATGCTGTCGGTGCTGGCTTTCAAGCGCTCCCTGTCGGCGGGCATCCTCGACGGCGGCACGAGCGAGATTTCGCTCGGAGGTACGCGTCTCAACCGCTTCATGAAGGACGTGGAAAACGTCACCGGCCACATGGGCGAGGGCGAGGCGATGGCCTTGGGAGAAGAGGCCGTCAATGTCGCTGCCGCGCCCGACGAATCGAAGGAAAGCGCGACCACGGCGGAAACGAACAGCCTCGATGCCGGAACCCGGTCAAAAGCCGTCATCATCGAATCGGCACCACAAAACGCGAGCCTGGAGCCATGGTCCGGACTGTTGCGGCTCGGCGTGGAACTGGTGTCGGCGCTGAGCGCGTCGGACAACGGGGCCGCCACTGCCCACCCCTGGGTCGAACGCGACCCGGCCACTGGTGCACGCAGCCTCAAGTTGCCACTGCCACCGCCTGACACGGTACGGCAACTTGCAGGTGCACTCTCAGCGATTTCAGACGCTTTGCTGCGCAAATGAATGATAAAAACATCGAGGCATCGGGATCATTCTCGGCCGAAGACGTGCAGCATATGCGGCATGCATTGCAACTCGCCGCGCACGCCAGCGACTTCGAGAACGAGGTGCCTGTGGGGGCGGTGCTGGTGCAAGGCGGCGACATCATCGGCCTGGGCTGGAACCGCAACATCACCTTGCATGACCCGACCGCTCACGCAGAAATCCAGGCACTGCGTGCGGCTGGCGAAAAACTCGGCAATCATCGCATGGTCGGCGCCACGCTCTACGTGACGCTGGAGCCGTGTTCGATGTGCGCCATGGCGATGATCCATGCACGCATCGACCGTGTCGTCTACGCCGCCGCCGACCCCAAGACCGGTGCTGCCGGCAGTGTATTCGACACGCTCGTTTCCGAGCGCCACAACCATCGCATCGAAGTCGTCGGCGGTCTGCTGGCCGAGGAATCCACGATACTGCTGCGTGATTTTTTCCGTGCCCGCCGCTAGCGGCCTGCCGGGCTTTGGCCGCGGAGAAATGAGGGCTGCGCGGGTCGAAACGTACCGGAGGCCGTCGTCGATCAAAAAAACTCGTATTCCACTTGGGCCAGCCATGTCCGCCGCGGGGCCGAGGCATTGATGCCTAGCACCACCCCGATACGGTATTCGATGCTGCCGGTCGTGCCGGGAACGTGCCATTCGCCGGCAACGATGGGGCCGGCCTGATACGAGCGATCGCTGGGGCGCCCATAGGCTTCGATGCCTGGACGGAACACGGCAGATACCGTGTAGGTGCCCGAATAGCTGTAACGGAACTCGTACTTGCCGCTGGCGCCAGCACCGATCTTTTTCTCCCAGATGAGATTGACGCGGTGGGTGAATCGTCCTGCCGTCTTTTCCATCAGCGGTCCGAACTCGACAGCATCCAGGTCGGAGCTGGTCTGGTGTTCGTATGCGGCCAGAAAACCGAAATCGGCCCAGTACTCGCCTGGTTGCGTAAACTGGAAGGTGTTCTCGAACTCGTAGCCGACCAGGCGCCCCCGGCTGCCCGGTTCTCTCTCGTACCTGGCGAGATAAATCTCCGGTTTCCACCAATCGGTGAATGCATGGGAGACCGACAATTCGGCCTGACGGCCGCCGGTAAAGTCGGCGCGAGGGTCGTCATACCGAAAGCCACGCAGCTCGATTTCGCTCTGGGATTTCTGGACGTGAGGCGAGTAGACAATGAAGTCGTCCGCCCGTGCCATACCGGCGGCGGTGAACAAGACGGCTCCCAGTACCAGCATCCGGGAAAAACGGCAGGCGCTGCAGAAAGGCAACACCATCGGGGATTTTTGCAGGCAGGATGGACGCATCTCATGGTTTCCTTTTCATAAAATTCAGGGCGCAGGTTCCCGTCCGTCCGCACGCGGATTCCGGCGTGCGAACGAGGGCGCGAACGGGTGGTAGTGTTCGGGTGGAGTCAGTGCAACGGTTCAGATGTCGCGTTGAGAGTCGCCGGGAGAAGCTGCGGCGACAGCCTCGTGGAACGACGATCCAGCCAACGCATGCCAGTCACCAGCAGGAGCAAGGTGGCGGCATAGAAAACGATCTGAATGCCTGCAGGCCTGGCGTCGTAGCCAATCAGGACGGCCAGCGTCTTGCCCATCAACGAGCCGTTCGTCAGCAGCCAGGAGGCATCCCATACCTGGTTGCCCCAGGCCGGCAACAGATTGCCCTGTACCAGGAAGCGTGCCGCAGTAGAGGCCAGCCCCGCAGCCAACAGCACCAGCAGCCAGTTGGTGACTTTGAAAAAATACTTCATCGGGATGCGCAGCAGACCGAAGTACAACGCAAAGCCGAGCAGTGCACCGCCGCCGACACCGAGTGCGATGCCGCCGGCCAGCCCGGCAACGCCGATACCGCCGACCGCCATGCCATACAGGAACAGCACGATTTCCGAACCTTCGCGCAGCACGGCAATGGCCACCACCGCCAGCAGCAGCGTCAATGAACTGGAGCCCGCTTTCACGGCGCCGCCGACGTCATTCATGTGCTTGGCCAGCTCTTTCCCGTGACTGGACATCCACACCACGTGCCATCCGATCATCATTACCGCAGATAACAGCACGCAGGCGTTGAAGAGTTCCTGCCCTGAGCCACTGGCCAGATCGGCAATCAAGCGAGCACCCAGCGCCACCAGTACGGCGCCGACGACCCCGAGTCCGATCCCTCCAGACACAAACCATCCACGCCGTGCCACGCCGCGCGTAGCCGCACAGACGATGGAGACGATCAGTGCCGCCTCCATCACTTCGCGAAATACCAGCAAGGCAACCCCAGGCATCGCATTACTCCGCAATCAATCGGCCATTGGCCGTGTCACGATGGAAGTCGCCGAAAAAAACGTAGCTGCCGGCATGCAGGGGGCCTACATAGACGGTAATGCTGCTGTTCGGGAAGACGATCTTTTCGCGGTTGAAATCGGTGCTCTCGAATTCCTCCGGTGTAGCGTCCTCGTTATGCACGATGATCTTGAACTTGGTGCCGGCCGGCACCTTGAGTTCACCGGGCTGGTAAACGTGGTTCTTGACGACCAGCGAGTATTCGGGCAGATCGCTTGCGCTCGCCGTGCCGGCGATGGCCAGCAACCATAGCGGCGCGAGGACGATGAGCAGACGTTTCATTGAACAGGCTCCATTCGGCATTTTGCAAATAGTAATCGTTCTTATTCATGACATCAACAACATCATTGCTTATGACATAATATACATTATGCGAAATTGCGAAGGTGCCCGATGAAGCCGCCCCTGCCGTCGCGGCCGGATCTCTGGGCCGCCCTCTGGGTCGCCCTCGCGCTCGCGCTGCTGCTCGTCGGCCACGTCGGCGGCTCTGGCTCATCAGCCCGGAAGGCTTCCGCGAGCTGCGGCATAGCTGCCTGCTGAGCCAGCGGCAGGCGGCGGCGTATCTCGGCGTCTGCCTGCGCACCGTGCGGCACTGGGACAGCGGTCGCAACCGCGTGCCATGGTCGGCGGTGCGGCTGCTGCGGCTACTGCGGGCCGGCGAGCTGGGCGGCCTGCTGGACGGCTGGGAGGGCTGGCGGATCGTTCGTGACCGCTTGGTGAGTCCGGAAGGCCGGGTCTACCGCGAGCGCGATATGCGCCACTGGTGGCTGACGCTCGAGCAAGCCCGGTTCTGGCGCGAGGGCTACGACGTGGCCACGCTGCCCAGTGCGGCGCAGCCGCGCGAAGCGACTGGAAGGAGCGTCACTCAGGCCGGCCGCGCCGCTGAGGATGCCGCGCTGCCCAGCCCGGCCGCACCTGCCCCGCTGCCCACGACGGCCGCACCGCTTCCCCGTCAAACCGCTTTGAAGGGCGCGCAGGGCACGGCAAAGGCCAATCAGGGGCGCACCGGCTCCGCGGCGGCGGAGCCGCCGCGGAGCCGGTGCGCCCTGGGGCTTGTCTCTTATGCAACAAGTGACTCGTCAGGGAACTTGGGGGCAGAAAAGCGGCCGCTTCGCGAGGGCGGAAACGGCGTAGCTGCGCCATCCGCAGGCGATAGCGTCACGGACCGGGCCGGGATTGACGTGACGTCAGAAAGGCGTCAAAGTGAC
>JAGWNA010000021.1 GCA_028871555.1 Lysobacteraceae bacterium | reverse complement strand
ATCGAGCGGGTGATCGCCTGGCGGATCCACCAGGTGGCGTAGGTCGAGAACTTGTAGCCGCGGCGGTATTCGAACTTGTCCACCGCCTTCATCAGGCCGATGTTGCCCTCCTGGATCAGGTCCAGGAACTGCAGGCCGCGGTTGGTGTACTTCTTGGCGATCGAGATCACCAGTCGCAGGTTGGCCTCGACCATCTCCTTCTTGGCGCGGCGGGCCCTGGCCTCGCCGCTGGCCATGGCGCGATTGATGTCCTTGATGTCGATCAGCGGCAGGAACAACTTGCGCTCGATGGCGGCGAGCTTCTCCTGCTCGGAGTCGATCGCCTCGCGATGGGCCTTGATGTTCGGCGACCACTTCTGGCGCTTGCGGCCGAGCTCGGCCGCCCATTCGAGGTTGCCCTCGTTGCTGGGGAAGGCCTTGATGAACTCGTTCTTCGGCATCTTCACCTGCTTGACGAAGATGTCCATCAGCACGCGCTCGTGATGGCGGATGTCGCCGACCACTTCGCGCAGCTTGCGCACGAAGCCGTCGATCAGCGCGGACGGCAGCTTGAGCTTCAGGAATTCCTCGGCCATCTGGTCGCGCAGCTTGACGATCTTCTTGTCGGTGATGCTGGCGGCCTTGGGCGCGGCCTTCTGGAACTTGGCGTAGTAGTCGCGCAGCAGCTCCATGCGGCGCTTGACCTCTTCCGGGTCGGGGCCGCTCGGGCCGGCTTCTTCATCTTCCGCGGTGTCATCCTCATCGTCGTCGTCGAGCTCGTCGCCGGGTTCCGGTTCCGGCGCCAGCAGGGCGGCGGCCTCCTTTTCCTTGCGCGCCAGGTCGGCGGCTTCTTCCAGGTCGAGAAAGCCGGCCAGGATCTCGCTGAGGCGGCGCTTGCCGTCCAGATGCTGGTCGTATTCCTCCAGCAGCAGCTCGATCGTCAGCGGGAAGCTGGCCAGTGCCGTCTGCACCTGGCTGAGGCCTTCCTCGATGCGCTTGGCGATGACGATCTCGCCCTCGCGGGTCAGCAGCTCGACCGTGCCCATCTCGCGCATGTACATGCGCACCGGGTCGGTGGTGCGGCCTACTTCGGCGTCCACCGCGGAGAGCAATGCCACGGCTTCTTCGGCGGCGGCATCGTCGTCGCCGGAGGTGTTGCCCGGTGCTGCGCCGTCGGCGATGGTGTCGGTGTCGGGCGCCGCGTCGTGCACTTCGATGCCGACGCCCTTGAGCACCGCCATGATGTCTTCGATCTGCTCCGGATCGACGATGTCATCGGGCAGGTGGTCGTTGATTTCGGCGTACGTCAGATAACCCTGCTCCAGGCCCTTGGAGATGAGGGCTTTGATTTCCGACTGTTGCTCGTGGGGAGCTTTGTTGTTCATTAACCGACCACCGCGGGGTTCAAGAACCGGACATTATAACGATGTGCTTCTTTTATGACCAGTTTCAAGGCCAAAAAGATTCAAGCAGGATTACACAAATATCGCGCCAGAACGTGGCGCTGCGGCGCTTTTCAGATCCCGACCGCGCTGTGGCCGGCCCCGCCCGGTCAGCCGGCATTGAGCCAGAAGGTCACCGGGCCGTCGTTCACCAGATGAACTTGCATATGGGTGCCGAAACGGCCGGTTTCCACCTCGGGATGCGCTGCGCAGGCCAGTTCGACCAGACGATCGAACCAGCGCCTGCCATGTTCCGGTGCCGCGGCGCCGGCGAAGCCCGGGCGCATGCCGGAACGGGTATCGGCCGCCAGGGTGAACTGGCTGACCAGCAGCAGGCCGCCGCCGGTGTCGGTGAGCGAGAGATTCATGCGGCCGGCAGCGTCGGTGAACACGCGGTAACCCAGCAGACGCTCGAGCATGCGCCGGGTTTGGGTCTCGCCATCGTCCGGCTCGATCGCCACCAGCGCCAGCAGGCCGTGGCCGATCGCGCCGATGGTTTCATCGCCGACATCGACGCGGGCGGAAAGTACGCGCTGGATCAGGGCAATCATGGCGAGGCGATGATGGCGAGTCGAATCGCCATGCTAGCAGCCCGGCCGGCCTGCGGCCCGACAGGCTGCCATGCGGAGATTTCCCCGCCGCACCGTAAACTGCAGCAATGCGTACCGACATGTATCTGGTCTATCTGCTGCTGCGCCTGCTGGGCCGGCTCCCATTGCGCCTGCTGCATGGTTTTGGCAGCACGCTGGGCCGTTGCGTGTTGTGGCGACGCGGGCGCATGGTCCAGGCCGCCGCGGTGAACCTGCGCATCGTGCGGCCGCAACTGGATGACGCCGCCCAAGCGGCGCTGCTGCGCGAGGTGATGATCGAAAGCGGCAAATCAGTCTGCGAACTCGCGAAAATCTGGGGCGTGGGCGCCGGGCACGCGCTGGAGCTGGTTCGCGAAGTGCGCGGTGAAGCCCTGTTCGATACGGCACTGACTTCCGGCAAGGGCGTGATCATCGCCGCACCGCACCTCGGTTGCTGGGAATTGCTCAATTACTGGCTGTGTCGCAAGACATCGATGGCGATCCTGTATCGACCGCCGCGCATGGCGGCGGTTGAAGGCCTGCTGCGCAAGGTACGCGGCGCGCTGGCGCCGGATCAGGTGCGTGCCGATGGTGCCGGCGTGCGCACGCTTTACAAGCGGCTGGCCGCGGGCGGTACGGTCGGGATTCTGCCGGATCAGAAACCGCGCGCCGGCGAGGGCCGGTTCGCGCCGTTCTTCGGCCGGGAGGCATTGACCATGGTGCTGCTGCCGCGACTGGCTGCGCGTACCGGCGCCACCGTCCTGTTCGCGTTTGCCGAACGCCTGCCGCGCGGCACGGGCTATCGCATCCATCTGCTGCCGGCGCCCGCCGGGCTGGCCGACGCCGACCTGGGCATCGCCTGCAGTGCGCTCAACGATGGCGTACAGACCTGTGTCGAGCAGGCCTTTGCGCAGTACCAGTGGCAGTACAAGCGCTATTCGGCCGACGATCGACCCAGCCCCTACGATCACGCCCGCGCGTAGGAGCGCACCCTGTGCGCGATGGCTTCGCTCCAGTCGCTCCCACCAATGGCTTTTCGCGCACAGGGTGCGCTCCTACGGCTTCGGATTTTCCAGGCGGCGCAGGAACACGATCATTTCCTTTTCGGCCTGCTTGTCGCCGCGCTGTGCGGCAACCGCGATGCCATCGCGCCAGGCCTCGGCTGCCGCCTGTGGCTGTCCCGCGGCGATGCAGGCCTTGCCGAGCAGCTTCCATGCCGCCGAATAGGTCGGATCGAACGTCAGCGCATGCCGCAATTCGGCCACCGCTGCCCCGGCATCGCCGGCACCGAGCAAGGCATTGCCCAGCGAAAAGCGCAGCAGCGCGCCATCGCGTGGGCCGCCGCACTGGCGGCGCAGGTTGGCGATCAGTCTCGCATTCATGGCTGCCTGCGATGACGCCAGCCGTCGGCCGGGTAGACCTGGGTCGGTTGCGCCGGTTCCGGCGGTGCATGCCCGGCGCGCAGGTCGGCCAGTGCGGTGGCCGGCCAGATCACCACCCAGGTCGAGCGAAACGGCTGCACCAGCAACGCGTAGCGCAGATCGTCGGCATCGAGCCGGTCCGGGTGCGCCACGATAAGTCCGTTCGGGTGGGCCAGCGCGAAATCCTGCAGGTTTTTTCCTTCGGTCAGGGAGATGACCGGATGCAGCAGCCGGCCAGCGAAATGGAACTGCCCGGCGTAGTCGCCGAGGTAGCCGATCGGCTGGTTTCGGCGGTCCGCGTCATGCAGCAACTGCGCGGAGGGCCCAAGGTCGTAACGGGGCCACAAGGTCAGGGTGAACAAGGTATTGAGGGTCAGTGCGCCGATCAGTCCGGCCACCGCCAGCCGCCGCAGTTCGCCACGGCCGCGCAGCAGCAGCAAGCCGCCGAGCAGGACGAACACCACGCTGAAATAGCGGCTTGAGGGCGCGGCCGCTTCCGGCCAATCGCCGTGCAGGCTGTGGCTGGCGACCAGCATCGGCAGCAGGAACAGGAACAGCGCAAAGCCGATTCCGCCCACTGCCAGCGGCCAGGTGCCGAGCCAGTCGTTGTCGGCCAGCGCCGGCCTGCGCTCGCGCAGCAAGGCGATGGCGGCAGCCATCAGCAGCGCGGCGCCCGCGAGTTCCGGCAGCGGGTAATAGAGCTGCTTGCCGCCGATCAGCGAAAACGTCACGAAGACCGGCACCAGCCAGCTCAGCGCAAAACGCAGGCCCGGGTCCAGCGGTCGGCGCAATGTTGCCAGGGCGACCCACATGCGCGGCCAGCCGCTGAACGGAAACAGCAGCAGCGGCAGCGCCGGCAGGTACCACCAGAACGGTTGCGCATGGTTTTGCAGGTTGGCCGCCTGCGCCACCGTGTCGACCACGCGACCGGCGGTCTGGGTGAAGAACAGCGCCTGCCGATACGCCGCGCCGCCGGCGAAACCGGCCGGCAGCGCCCATGCCAGCAGCAACGCGACGCCGAGCAGAACGGCCAGTGTGCCGCCGCCGTACCAGCGGGTGCGATGCTGCCCGGCCCAGTCGCTCCACAACGGACCCAGCAGCCATGGAAAGACGACGTGCAGCAGCATCACCGGCCCCTTGGTCAGCAATCCGGCGCCGAGGCACAGGCCGAACAGCAGCCAGCGCGGTTCGCTGCGATGCGGTTTCGGCGTCAGGCACAGCAACGCGGCCAGCGTCCATGCTGCCAGCAGCACGTCGTACATGATCTGCAGCCCGAACAGAAACGGGAAGCCCAACGCCAGCAGCATCCATGGCGCCGCCTTGATCATCCACGGCCGGCCCGGAAACAGGCGTCGCGCCAGCACCGCAAGCAGCACCAGCTGGGCGCCGCCGAACAGCAGTTCCAGCACGCGCGGCCACACGTCGCTGACGCCGAACACGAACCAGCCGGCGCCGATCAACCAGAACAGCAGCGGCGCCTTTTCGCTGTAGGGCTGGCCGTTGAGATGCGGCACCAGCCAGTGGCCGTGGCTCCACATCTCCCACACCACCGCCAGCGTGCGGGTGGAATACAGCGGCATCGGCCCATGCGAGAAGATCGCCAGCCCGGCTGCCAGCGCCCACAACGGCAGCCAGGGCCATACGGCACGCAGGTGCTCGGAACGGCTGTAGTTGCTGTATGACACGGGCAGGCTCTTGGCGACGACGTGGATGATTCTAGCCCGCGCCGGGTCTGCGCAAGGCCATCGGGCGCACACTCCCGCGTCCGCTCATGCCGGCCCCCAGTAGCCGATGCGCCGGCGCAGCTTCAGCTTGCGCCACAAGTTCAATGGCTTGCGCCGCCGATTGCGCGCCCCGGCGGCGACGAAGGCATCGATCGCATCGAGTACGCGTTCGCTGGAACGGCCGTCGCGGTACGGATGGATCGCGTTGGCGTGATCGCGGATCGCCTGCAACAGTTCCGGCGGCCGCGCCAGCGCGCGTTCGATCGCCGGCTCGAATTGCGCGGGCGTGTCGATGTCGATCAGCTGCGGACCCGGCCGGCGATTCCTGAACGTCACCACCGGTTTGCCGGTGAGCAGGAATTCGCTGAGCGCCGAGGAGGTATCGGAGCACATCAGGTCCACCTGCGGAAACAGTTCGAGGATGTTGTCGTTTTCGACAAAGCGGAGGTATTCGTTTTGCAGCGCCTTGAACTTCGCCACGGTCTCGGGATTCATCTTCGGATGAAAGGTGACGATCCAGTGCCAGCGGCCGTCGCGCGAGAGGCGCTTGACCTCCTCGTAAAGCGTTTCGGCGGCACTCCACGAGGGCGAGAAAGTGGAGTGGTACAGGATTACCGGCGGCTGGCGCACCGGCGGCAGCGGGCCGGCGATCTCGCGCATGAACGGATCGAGCTTCGGCCAGCCTGTTTCGGCCACGCTGAAGTGGCCCAGCTTGTCGGCCAGGGCCTGGAACTGCGCGGTGTCGCGCGGCCCGGTGGTGCAGTACAGGTCGAAGAAGCCGCGGATATAGATATGCCTGGGTTTGCCCGCGTCGAAGCCGTGGAAGACCTCCACCTTGGCACCGGGAAAGAAGTGCGGCAGGTGATTGCCCGGCGTGAGCACGGCCAGCGGGTTCCAGCGGCGCACCCCGGCCACGTCGAGCAGGCGCTCGCCCTCGCGCAGATCTTCCGCACCAGGGCCGTCGAAGAACCACGCCGCCTCGCCGCCGCGCGCGTGGATTGCCGCCTGCAACGGGCGCAGGATCGCCAGCGCGTAGCGTTCGGAGCCGTACAGGAGGTAGCGCTTTTTCAGGCGGGCTTGAGACATGGAAGATTCGGGTGTCTTGAGTTTTGCAAATGACAGGTTATGGCGAGCACCCGCCCCTCACCTCAATCCTCTCCCCGAGGGGAGAGGAGGCGAACGTGCCGGGCGGGTTCGTTGCCATGTGCATTGCGGTGGACTTGTGCTCAGCGATCTATGCGATGTTTGTTCAATAAATCGGTCGCGTCCGCGACCGATCCGGGGTTGTTGACCATCTCGTAATAGCGGATGCGCTTGTACAGCGCATAGCTGGCGGCGGTGTATGCGATCATGAAGCCGCGCCATCCGTCCAGCAGGGCCAGCCGCAACACGTAGTCCTTCAGGAAGGCCAGCACGAACACGAACGGCGCCTGCCACATGCGCACCGGCTTGTTCTTGTCGCGCCAGTCGCGGCACTTCAGCTCGGCGTAGCGCAGCACCTTCAACTGCTTGTGCGGCAGGGTCGGGTTGTTGAGATGGTTGAATGGAGCGCGCAGGGTCGGCGCGGCGCCGTCGAAATCCAGCGACTCATGCACCCGCGCATCGGTCCAGCGCGCGCGGTCGCGGTGGTACAACCGCGCCAGCCGTTCGCCCACCGCCGGGCGATACCAGCGCATCGGCGCGCCCATGTAGATCGTGCTGCGCCTGAGATACACGGCGGCGGCATCGCTGGCGATCAGCGCCGGCAGGCGCTGTTGCAATTCCGCCGACAGCGCCGGCGTGAGGTATTCGTCGGCATCCAGCACCAGGATCCACGGGTGGCTGCACCGGGTGGTGGCGAAGTTGCGCTGCGGACCGAAGCCCAGCCAGTCCTGTCGGACCACGCGCGCGCCGTGCGCCTGCGCGATCGCCACCGTGTCGTCGTCGCTGCCCGAGTCGACCACCAGCTTCTCGGCCGCGAACGGCACGCTGTCCAGGCAGCGCGCGATGTTGCCGGCCTCGTTGTGGGTGATGACGGCGAGGGTCAGAGGCAGGGTCGGCATGGGCCGATTCTAGCTGATCCGTTCCGGCCGATCCGTCCTGGCCGATGCGCCCTGGGAAAGCCCGAACAAACTCCCGGCGGTCATCCCGGCTTTCGCCGCGATGACGGCTTATTCGGAAAATCCCAGGTGGATTCGATCAAAGCAGTTGTTGCAGCGCCTCCTGCAGCAAACCGGGGAAGCTCCGTTCGTTCGCCTCGAACCACGCGCGTGCCATGGCACCCATGGCCGCACACTGCGCCGCGTCCATCATGCGGATCTGCGCGATCGTCGCCTCCAGTGCGCTGTCGTCGAACCGGTAACGCGTCGCGGCGTTCAACGCAGCGGCGGGGGCGGCCGCGACAAGCAGGCCACGGTCGGGGCGCACCAGTTCGTTCATCGGCGGCGCATCGCAGGTGATCACCACCGCGCCACAACTCATCGCCTCGGTGATGTAATGCCCCCAGCCTTCGGTTTCGGACAGGCACAGATGGAACATGTGGCTGTTCTGCAGGCGGCGTACCTCGCCGATGTCGCTCAGCGTGGCGACCCGGTGTTCCAGGTTGTCCTGCGCCGGCAGGTCCGGAACATCCTGGGCGGTTTGCGGCGACTGCAACACCAGCAGCGGCGGCCATTCCGGATGGCGCCGCCACAGCGCCAGCAGCCGTTGTGTGCCCTTCATCCGGCTGGCGCCCGCCAGATGCAGAAAGCGCATCTGCCGTGGTGTTTCCGGCATGCGGCAATCCGTGCTGCGAAACCCGATGTAGTGCGTATCGAAGCCACGCGCCCGAAAGGTGGACGTCGCGATCCGGGTCTTGGTGAGCAAGGCGTCGAACCGGTGCAGATGGCGTTCGTCCCGCGGCGACAACCATTCCGGATTGGGGATGAACAGATTGCGCCGCGCCATGCCCAGGTAGTCCGGACGCACATGTTCCAGCATGATGTTGGCGTCGAACCTCCATGGTGTGCGCCCGCGATGGCGCATCCACTGCCACAGCAGCCGGATGCGCAGCAGCAGGGCGCCCAGGGTCTGGCGGCGCCGCCCCGGGCCGACCGTCGTCAGATGCACTTCGTGGCCCAGCGACTCGAGCGCCTCGCGCAACAGGCGGATGTCGTGGCCAAGACCGCGATCGTTGTTCCAACCGATCAGGTTGATGCGCGCCGCGACCGGTCGGTCAGGCATGATGCACGACCTGCTGCTGCGTGGTGAGCCGAGCGGCCAACACGGCCAATCCGGGGACCAGGAAGAAATACAGCGAATGCGGCATCACGCGATAGAACACGTTGTCGGTCAGCGCGCACAGCGCATACATGCCGACCACGGCCAGGCCGGCAAGGGCCGCTGTGATTACCGCTTCCCCTTCATGGTGCACATGGCGGGCGAAATAACCGAGCGGGACACCGAATGTCAGCAGCAGCACCAGCAGCCCCGGGATCCCGCCGGTGGCTGCCGCCCCCAGGTACTCATTGTGGGGATGGTCGTATTTCACGATAACCGGATTGGCATGACCTGCCGCAATCTGCCGGCGCGCATAGACGCCGAACTGGTCGATGCCGACGCCGGCCAATGGATGGGCGAGAAAGGCGTGACCGGCCGTGCGCCACATCTCCAGGCGCTCGCGCACGGCACCCCTGGCATCGTCGCGGTGATTGTAGGTTGCCACTTCCGGGCCGACGGCAGCGAGCCGGTGCAATACCACCGCGTCCACGCTCGCCCCGGCCAGCACGCTGCCGGCAATGATCGCCCCGAGCAGCAGCAGCGCCCGGCGCCAGTGACGGGTCCGGCGGGCGTAGAACAGCAGCAACAGCAGCAGCAAGAGCGCGAAGGACAGCAAGGGGCCGCGGCTCTGCGTCAGCAGGGCGCCATACATGGCGAATACGGCACCCACAACGTGCAACCCTTGCTCCAGGCGGTTGCTGGAGGCAAACAGCACGCGAATCCATGCCAGCAGCGACAACACCAGCAGAACCATGGCGAATTCGATCGCACCCCAGCCACCGCCGTTCAGACCGTAGGCGCGGGCAATGCCGAGCACGTCATGCTGCACGATGCAGACGGTACCGAGCAGGATCGCCGTCAGACTGAAGCCGAACCAGATCCAGCGCATCCGCAGCGGCAGGCTGAAGACCGCCGCCGTCGCCAGATAGAGCAGGATGTGCGCGGGCCGGTCGAACTGTTTCCAGCCCAGCCCATGGCCGAGGATGTTCAGCGCCGGGTAAACCAGAGCCAGCAGGCACACCACGATGACCGGCCACGCATGGCGATAGCTGCGTGCCGTTGCGGCGTGGCGCCACAGCAGCGCCAGCCCGGCCAGCAGCAACAGCACGGAAGGCAGTGCCTTGGCGTGTCCAGCCATGGTGAACGACAGCGGCATCAGGGAGACCAGCAGCGATAGCACGCCAAGTTGCCATGTACTCCATTTTGCATCCATGCCGAGGCCTTCGTTCAAAAGGGGATCCGTAGACTGCACGAAAGGCTCCACACTATCGGCGAATGCCAAGCGAAACCGCATGATACTTTAGGCCGCCTTCGCCACCCTGCATGGCAGGCAGAGGCATAGTGACCGGGTTCAGCTTTCCTGGCCGTGCTCCGGCGCCGTTCCTGTTTCATTTCCACTTGTGCGGGCCGCTGTCTTGAAACTCCTGTTCACCAATTTCCACGATGGCGACGGAGGAGGCCACACCACGTATGTGCTGGCCCTGGCCGGGGCTCTGGCAGCGCGGCATCAGGTGCATGTGGCGGCGCCGCCGGGAAGCCGTCTGTATCGCGAGGCCGATCTTCTGCCCGGGGTGCATGCTCTGGCGCAACCGTTCCCGAACGGACTGAACAAGCTCCGCGCACGCCGGCATGCACGCCGGCAGCTTTCCGCGCGGTTGCGCGAGCACGAGTTCGATCTGGTGCACGTGAACGGTTCGGCCGACCATCGGCTGGTGATGGCGGCCATGCGCGGGCTGTCGCGCCGGCCGCGCATCGTGCTGACCAAGCACAACTCCAAGCCGATGGCCGGGATCGGTCACTGGTGGCGCGCGCGGCACGGCACGGATCTGGTGATTGCGGTGTGCGATTACACGCATCGCGCACTGGCCGCTTCGCCGTATCGACGCTGCCGGCTGGCCACCGTGTACAACGGCGTGGACATCGCGCATTTCGCGCCGTGGCCGGCGGCGCAGGCGCAGGCGCAGCGGCAACGCTGGGTGGCCGATCCGCACGCGCTGTTGCTCGGCAGCAGTGCCGGCACCGCAAACTACAAGGGCTGGACGGATCTGGTCGAGGCACTGGCGCTGTTGCCGCCGGCACTGCGCCGGCAGGTGCACCTGCTGATTGCCGGCCGACCGCCGGAAACGCGCTGGCTGCAGCATATCGCCGAACTGGGATTGGCCGAGCAGGTGCATTTCCCGGGGTTGCTGGCGGATGTGCGGCCGGCGATGGCTGCGATCGATGCCGGCTTCGTGCTGTCCTGGGACGTCGAGACGATTTCGTTCGCCTGCCGCGAGATGATGGCGATGGGCAAGCCGGTGCTGGTCAGCGACTACGCGGGCCTGCCGGAAAACATTCGCCCGCAGGTGGACGGCTGGTACGTGCCGCCACGCGATCGTGCGGCGATGGCGCGGATGCTGCAGCAACTCCTGCAGCAACGCGATGCCTTGCCGGCGATGGGCGCCGCGGCGCGTCGGCATGCCGAGGAGGCGTTCGGCCTGTCCCGCTTCGTGGACAGTACCGAGGCCGCTTACGCCGCCTTGCTGGCGGCGCGCTGAGCCTCGCTCAATCGGTCACAATTTCGTCGCTGCCGCCTGCGTCCGGCACGCAACCGGGAATGACCGCATCGGCCTGAAACATCCACCATTCGCGCCGGTTGGCATGGCCCACGTAGCGGGCGCGGCGGCGATTCACGCAACGGCCCATGGCCGTATCGAGGCTGAAGATCCAGCGCCGCGCCGGCGCGGCCCGCAGCCATGAGGTGGCTGCGGCGTACTGCTGCGGCCAGGGTTCGAGGAACCCGAATTCGACCACCGGCCCCCGCGCCATCAGCAGGTTCTGCTCCTTCCATGCGACCAGCCCGAGGGTGGCCTCGGGCCCGGCGATGCGGCGTGCCTGCAGCATCACGCCGGCGGCCGAGCGGTCGCCGTTGAGCACGGGATAGCCCCACAGTCCGTATGCCACCCACAGGATGCCGGCGAACGCCAGCCAGCCCGGCGCCGCGCGGCGTATCCGGGTGAGCGCGGCGATCGCCATGCCGGCCAGCCCCGCGCCGAGCAGCAGCCACCACAGTTGCGGGTTCGGCGCGAGCCCGGTGGCCCAGGCCGGATGCCGGTACATGGCCAGCGTCGCGGCAACGGTCAGGGCGCCGCCGAGCAGCGCGGTCAACGCGAAGATCGCCGTGCGTACCCCGCGCCTGCGCAACAGGCCCGGCAGCAGCGGTGCCAGCGCCAGTGCCGTCATCGGCAGCGCCGGCAGGATGTAGACGTCGCGCTTGCCGGGGCTGATCGAAAAGAACAGCACGACCAGCACCGCCCAGCCCAGCGGCAGCAGATAGCGCGCATCGCGGCGTTTCAGCCGCCGCCACCATGCCGGCAGCGCCCATGGCAGCAGCAGCGAGAGCGGCAGCCAGTCGACCGCGATGATGCCGAGGAAAAAGGTCGGCGGCTGCAGATGTCCGGGACCCGGCGCCGCATAGCGGTGCACGGTCTGCTGGAACAGGATGTTCTGCACGTACGCCGCATGCTGCCGATCGCCATCGGCGCGGGCGGCCAGCAGCATCGGCAGCAGCCACGCCAGGACCGGCGCCAGGAACCACGCCAGACCGCCGGACCAGCGCCAGCCGCCGGCCGGGATTGCCAGCTGTCGCCAGTGGCCGCGGCGCGCAACCAGGTAGGGAATCAGCAGCAGCAGCGACAGTACCCCGACACCCTTGGTCACCACGCCGACACCGGCGAAGAAGCAGCCCGTCGCGTACCAGCGCCGGGACGGCCCCAGCAACAGGTGGCGCAGCAGACCGTAATTGGCCAGGGTGATCCAGCCCAGCAGCAGCGGATCGATCTGCGCGTCGCGCATCTGGTAGGTGAAGTGGATCGTGACCAGCAGCGTGGTCGCCGCCAGCAGCGCGCTGCGGTGGTTCCACAAGCGGCGCGCCAGGTCGTAGACCAGCGCCAGCGAGCCCAGGCCGGCGATCAGCGACGGCAGCAGAAACGCCACGCGCCAGCTGCCGGTGAGCATCCAGGCCAGCGCCTGCAGCCACATGAACAACGGCGGCTTGTCCGGATACAGTTCGTGCCCGCGGTGGGGGAACAGCCACTGGCCGTGCTCGACCATCCAGCGCGCGGCGAGGGCAAAGCGCGGTTCGTCGGAGGGCCACGGATCGCGCAGGCCGATGCCGGCACCCAGCAGCAGCAGGGCGAACACGCCGAACAGCAGCAGCTCCCCGCGTGCGCTGCGCAACCACAGCGGACGCGCATCCGGCAGAGGTACGCAAGGTTTCACGGCGGACGAGCTCCCATGGCACGCACAAAGGCGCCAGCATAGCCCGGCACGCCGGTTCGTTCGAACGCGACCGGCGTGCATGCCCGGGAGAGGTCAGGGTCGCGCGATTCCGCTCAGGACTGTTTGCGCAGCACCGCGTAATACATGCCGTCCAGATCACCATCGCCGGGCAGGATCTGCCAGCCGACCGCGGCCGCCCGGCCCACCGGCAGGTTGAACGCGACGGCTTGCGCATCGGCCTGTGCGGCCAGCAGTTCGGCGACGACCGCCTCGTTCTCCGCACGCAGCAGCGAGCAGGTGATATAGACCAGCCGTCCGCCCGGCGCCAGCAACGGCCACAGTGCGGACAGGATCCGCCGCTGCTGTGCCTGCATGGCGGCGATGTCGCTTTCGCGCCGGTGCAGCCGCACGTCGGGCCGCCGCCGCAGTACGCCGGTGGCCGAACACGGCGCGTCGACCAGGATGCGATCGAACCGCTGGCGCTTCCACCAGGTCGCCGGTGCACCGGCGTCGCCGACCGCCACCTTCGCATCCAGGCGCAGGCGCATCAGATTCTGCCGGATGCGTCCGGCGCGTCCGGCGTCGCTTTCCAGCGCGGTCAGATCGATGTCGGCGCGTTCAAGCAGGTGACAGGCCTTGCCGCCGGGTGCGGCGCAGGCATCGAGCACGCGCAGGCCGGCGTTCAGGTCGGCAAGGTCGGCCGCCACCTGTGCGGCACCATCCTGCACCGCGAACGCGCCCTCCGCGAAACCGGGCAGGCGGGTGACGTCGGTGCTGTGCGGCAGGACCAGCGCATCGGCCAGCCACGGATGGGCCGCGGCCGCATGACCGGCGGCGTGCAGCTGTTCGAGCAGGGCCTGCCGTTCGCTGCGCCGGCGATTGACGCGCAGCATCAGCGGCGGTTCGCGATTGTCGGCCTGCATGACCGCCTCGGCCTGCTCCGGCCAGTCGCGGGCCAGCGCGGCGGCCAGCCATGCCGGGTGCGCGTGGCGGGTCTGTGGCCCGGCGTCGAGCCGGGCCAGCAGGGTTTCGCGCTCGCGCAGCCAGCGCCGCAGCACGGCATTGACCAGCCCGGCCAGTTGCGGCCGCTTCAAGGCGCGGGTGGCCTCGACCGTGGCCGCTACCGCCGCATAGTCCTGCAGTTCGAGGACCTCCAACTGGACCAGGCCCAGCACCAGCAGGGCGTGGACGGCCGGATCCTTGTGGCGCAGGGATTTTTCCAGCAGGCCGTCGATCGCGGCATCGAAGCGCAGCCACCAGCGCGCGCCCTCGCTCAGCAAGGCCATCAGCAGTGCGCGATCGCGGGGATCGGCCAGCCGCGGCGCGTGGCGTTCCATTGCTTCGCGCAACGAGGCGCCGTGCAGGGCGACGCCAGCCAGTGTCCGGGCAGCCAGTGCGCGGGTATCGGTCTTCACGCCGGGCACCCTCCCCGCTGCGCATGCCTTGCGCCGGTGGGGCGAGGAGCGGCCGGCGCCGTGCGGGCCGGTCGATGCGTCCACGCGGCCATCTCAGGTCGGCTCGCACCGCGAGCGCAGCAGTTCGGGTCGTGCGTTGAGGTAATCAAGCGCGCCGATGCGCTTGCCGCCGGCACGCTGCAGTGCGGTGATACGCAGGGCGCCCTCGCCGCAGGCCAGATCGATGCCGGCGCGGCTGGCCGCCACCAGGCTGCCCGGGGCCGCGTGATGGTCCAGGCCGATCGCGCGCGCGGCCCATATCCGCAGCGGTTCGCCGGCGATCTGCGCTTCGGCGACCGGCCACGGATCGAATGCGCGTACCTGGCGTTCGAGTTCGTGCGCCGGCCGGCTGAAATCCAGCCTTGCCTCGGATTTCTCCAGCTTGTGCGCATAGACGACGCCGGACTCGTCCTGCGCGCGGGCCGGCAGGGAGGCGCCTGCCAGCAGCCGGGCAAGTCCGTCGGCCAGCACCTCGGCACCCAGTGCCGACAGGCGATCGTGCAGCGTGCCGCCGGTGTCCTCGCGGGCAATCGGCGTGCGGCGTTCCAGCAGGATCGGACCGGTATCCAGGCCGGCCTCCATCTGCATCAGATCGACCCCGCTTTCCTCGTCGCCAGCGAGGATCGCGCGCTGGATCGGCGCCGCGCCTCGCCAGCGCGGCAGCAGGCTGGCGTGCACGTTCCAGCAACCCAGACGCGGCATCGCCAGTACCGGGCGCGGCAGGATCAGGCCGTAGGCGACCACCACCAGCAGGTCGGGCCGGTACGCCGCCAGCGTCGCGCGGGCGGCAGCGGATTTCAGCGAATCGGGTTGTTCGACCGGGAGGCCGGCGTCGAGCGCCGCCTGCTTGACCGGGCTCGGCGTGAGCCGGCGGCCGCGGCCGGCCGGGCGATCGGGTTGGGTATAGACCGCCACCACCATGGCGCCACTGGCGAGACAGGCGTCCAGGCACGACACGGCGAACTCGGGCGTACCGGCGAAAACCAGACGCAGCGGGCGTTCGCGCAATACCGCAGGGCTCAAGCGCTCGCCGCCTGTTTGCGCTGCTTGTCCAGCCGCTTCAGCAGCAGCGCACGCTTGAGCGAAGACAGATAGTCGACGAACACCTTGCCGTCCAGATGGTCCAGCTCGTGCTGGATGCATACGGCCAGCGGGCCTTCGGCCTCGACGACGACCTCGTTGCCGTCGACATCCCGGGCCTTGACCTTCACTTTCAGCGCGCGGGTGACATCGGCATACAGGCCGGGAAACGACAGGCAGCCTTCCTGGTAGACCTGCGAGCCCTCCTTTTCGAGGATCTGCGCATTGATCAGGACCAGCGGTTGCTGACGATCGTCGCTCATGTCGGCGACCAGCACGCGCCGGTGCACGTTGACCTGGGTCGCCGCCAGCCCGACGCCATTGGCGGTATACATGGTTTCGAGCATGTCGGCGACGAACTGCCTGAGCTCGGCGTCGAATGCAGTGACGGGTTCGGCGCGGATGCGCAAGCGGGGGTCGGGGAATTCAAGAATGGGCAGCTGGGACATGGATTTCACCTCGGCGTCGGAAAATGCGGGCGGATCGGTAAAAATCCACCCCGACGCGATCTAGAATGTTTCTCATTGTACGACGGCAACCATGTGTGTGCAGTCGATTTTTGCCAACTCGCGCCTGTTGCGCGCATTAACCATTCGGTTACACTCGGCCGAGCACCTGGGGAAGGGGGATTCCCGCCAATGATCAGAAAAATTATCCTGTTGCTGGCCGGCATGCTGGTCACCGTCGTTGTCTACGCGGCGGGTGTGCAACTGCGAACCGATCACCCCGACAACTATACCGTGCGTCGAGGCGACACCCTTTGGGATATTTCCGCCAGATTCCTTTCCAAGCCATGGCTGTGGCCGGAAATCTGGCAGGCCAATCCGCAGGTGCACAACCCGCATCTTATCTATCCCGGCGACGTGCTCAATCTGTCCTTCATCAATGGCGGACCGGGATTGACCCTGCAGCCGCGCGTGCACGCCGAAGGCGAAGCGGTCCCGGCGATTCCGTTGTCCGAACTGCGCATGTTCCTCAAGGACATGCGCGTCATGGATTCGAAAGCCGTCAGTTCCGCGCCGTATGTGGTCGGCCTGGAAGAGGCCCGCCTGCGCGGTACCGTGGGCCAGAACATCTATGTGCGCGGCCTGCAGGGGGAGCCAGGCCAACGCTGGGCGATCGTGCGGCCAAGCCACATATTCCGGGGGTTCGACCAGGGCGACCCGAGTCATGCCGACATCGCCGGTCACCTGCTGGACAGCAATGCGGCCATGGTCGATGCGCCGTGGAGCGAGGACTCCCGCAACGACGGCCATTACGGTCGCGGTGAGGATCTTGGCGTCGAGGTCAGCGTGATCGGTACCGCCGAGACGTTGCGCATGGGCGATCCATCCACCCTGCTGCTGCTCGATTCGACCAAGGAAATCCGCACGGGCGATCGCATCATGCCGATCGACGATACGCCGTATGACCCGTACTACTATCCGCACGCACCGAAGTCGGTGCCGGCCAACGCCCGCGTGATCGCGTTTGCCGATGCGCTGGACGCAGCCGGCTCGCGTCAGGTGGTGGCATTGTCGATCGGTGCCAGGGACGGTGTCGACAATGGTCAGACCTTCACGATCTACGAGCCCGGCGAAAACATCCATGACGACGTGGCCAGCAACAGCATGAGGCGCAGTTTCGGCAAGAGGGTCACCCTGCCGGACGAGTACGTCGGGCACGTGATGGTGTTCCGCACGTTCGACCGGGTCAGCTACGGCCTGATCATGGACGGCTTGCGACCCGTGCATATCGGCAACCGCCTGCGCATGCCCGAATAGCGGAGCTATCGGCCTTTTCCTACAGCACGGCGCGGCCATCACCGCGCCGTTTCTGTATGGCTTTGCTCCGTAAACTGAATGCATGAACGAGAGCGACGAACAGCGTGCGTGGCTGATAGCCCTGCGCACGCCCGGCCTGGGTCCGGGTGGGCTGCGCGAGCGACTGGATGCGGCTGAAGGAAACATCGGTGTGGCACTGGAACGGCTCAGAGCTTGTCCGGCACCACTCGGCGAGCCGGCGCGCCACTGGCTGGAGCGACCGGATGAGGCTCGACTGGCCGCCGATCTGGCGTGGCTGGATGCGCCCGGTCATCGGCTGCTTCGGTGCACTGATGCGGATTTCCCGCCGCAACTGGAACATATCCCGCAGCCGCCCGCCACGCTGTTCGTGGTCGGCGAAGCGAGCCTGCCGCTGTACCCGCAGGTGGCGATTGTCGGCGCGCGCAGCGCCAGTGCCACCGGGCTGGCTCATGCCCGTGCGTTTGCCGTGGCGCTAGTGCAGGCCGGGTTCGCGATCACCAGCGGCATGGCCGATGGCATCGACGGTGCCGCCCATCTGGCGGCGCTGGATGCCGGTGCGATGACGTTGGCGGTGATGGGTACCGGGCCGGATCGGGTGTATCCGCGCAAGCATCATGCGCTGGCCCGGCGAATCGCCGAGCACGGCGCGCTGATCAGCGAGTTTCCGCCCGGCACGCCGGCACGTGCCGATCACTTTCCGCGGCGCAACCGCATCATTGCCGGGCTGGCGCTGGGTACGCTGGTGGTCGAGGCCGGGCTGAAATCGGGCTCGCTGATCACCGCGCGTCTGGCCGGCGAACAGGGGCGGGAGGTGTTCGCGCTGCCGGGGTCGATCCACAATCCCTTGGCTCGCGGTTGCCATCGCCTGATTCGCGATGGTGCGCGATTGGTGGAAGGCGCTGCCGAGATAATCGAGACATTGGCGCCCGCAGCGCGCATGCTTGGTACTGAACTGGCGGCGCGGCTGGAGCCCGCGGCGGCCAGCGAAACGCCTCGGCGAAGTGTGGAAGCAGCAGCTTCAAAGCGTCCGGCGGCGTGCCCTGCTTGGCAGAAAGATCCGGAATATCAGCGATTATTGGCCGAAATCGGCCATGAATCGGCGACAATGGACGAACTTGTTCAGCGCACCGGACAGTCGGCAGCCGCATTGTCCTCGATGTTGTTGATGCTGGAACTGGAGGCCCGGATCGAGGCTTTGCCAGGCAACCGCTACCAGCGGTTGCCGGATAGTGCGGTCGGCCATTGACCGGTTGCAATGCGTTGCAACCGTCGCGTCTGGCACGCTCGCGCTTGACATGCGACGCGGCGGCATGGCTCAACTAGATATATGCGTCCGTCGCCTGACGACGGTGGCCCGTTTGCGGAAATCCAGCCAG
The DNA here is from genome assembly GCA_028871555.1 of Lysobacteraceae bacterium. GTDB lineage: Bacteria > Pseudomonadota > Gammaproteobacteria > Xanthomonadales > Rhodanobacteraceae > Rhodanobacter. Next base: position 22,180 of record JAGWNA010000021.1, on the reverse strand, counting down.
ATGGCAAAAAACCTCCTCATTGTCGAATCGCCGGCCAAGGCCAAGACGATCAACAAATACCTCGGCAAGGACTTCCAGGTTCTCGCCTCCTACGGTCACGTCCGTGACCTGAAACCGAAGGAAGGCGCGGTCGACACCGAGCACGGTTTCGCCATGGCCTACGAGGTGATCGAGCGCAATCAGAAGCATGTCGATGCGATTGCCAAGGCCGCCAGGCTGGCCGACGACATCTATCTGGCGACCGATCTGGATCGCGAAGGCGAGGCGATCTCGTGGCACATCAGCGAGATCCTGAAGGAACGCGGCCTGGCCGAGGGCAAGCGGACGCATCGGGTGGTGTTCTCCGAGATCACGCCGAAGGCGATCAAGGCCGCCGTGGCCGCGCCGCGGCAGCTGTCGCACGATCTGGTCGATGCGCAGCAGGCCCGCCGCGCGCTGGATTACCTGGTCGGCTTCAACCTCTCGCCGGTGCTCTGGCGCAAGGTGCAGCGCGGCCTGTCCGCCGGCCGCGTACAATCGCCGGCGCTGCGCATGATCGTCGAGCGCGAGGAAGAGATCGAGGCGTTCAACGCGCGCGAGTACTGGAGCATCGAGGCGCAACTCAAACACGCCGAAGGCGACTTCACGGCTCGCTTGAGCCGGCTCAACGGCAAGAAGTTCGAGCAGTTCGATCTCACCAACGAGGTCGATGCGCAGGCTGCACGCGATGCGCTGAAGCAGGCTGCTCACGGCCATCTCACCGTCAGCGAGGTCGGCTCGAAGGAGCGCAAGCGCCGCCCGGCCGCGCCGTTCACCACCTCGACGTTGCAGCAGGAGGCCGCGCGCAAGCTGGGCTTCACCACCAGCCGCACGATGAAGATCGCGCAGGGCCTGTACGAAGGCGTGGCGCTTGGCGACGAGGGCAATGTCGGCCTGATCACCTACATGCGTACCGACTCCACCATGCTCGGCGACGACGCCTTGGCCGAGTTGCGCGAGCTGATCGCCCGCGACTTCGGCAAGCACGCATTGCCGGATGCGCCCCAGGTCTACAAGACCAAGTCGAAGAATGCCCAGGAAGCGCACGAGGCGGTCCGCCCGACCTCGGCGATGCGCACCCCCCGGTCGATCGCGGCATTCCTCAACGACGACCAGCGCAAGCTGTACGAGCTGATCTGGAAGCGCACGGTCGCCTGCCAGATGACCCACGCCACGCTGAACACCGTCTCGGTCGAGTTCGCGCTGAAGAATGTCCCCGGCGGCGATGCCTCGTTCCGCGCCAGCGGCACCACCGTGGTCGATCCGGGCTTTCTGGCCGTGTACGAGGAAGGCAGCGACCAGAAAAAGGCGGACGACGACGACGAAGGGCGCCGCCTGCCGCGCCTGGTCGTGGGAGAACGGGTACCGTTGCACGGGATCGTCGCCGAGCAGCATTTCACCGAGCCGCCGCCGCGCTATTCCGAGGCGAGCCTGGTCAAGGCACTGGAAGAACACGGCATCGGCCGCCCGTCGACCTACGCCAGCATCATCCAGGTGCTGCAGAACCGCGAATACGTTTTTCTCGACAGCCGCCGCTTCAGGCCCAGCGACGTCGGTCGTGCGGTCAGCAAATTTCTCACCGCGCACTTCACCCGCTACGTCGATTACGACTTCACGGCGAAGATGGAAGACGAACTCGATGCAGTCAGCCGCGGCGAGGAAGCCTGGGTGCCGCTGATGGAACGCTTCTGGCTGCCGTTCAAGCAGCAGGTGGACGAAAAAACCGAGTCGGTCGATCGCAACGAGGCCACCGGTGCGCGCGATCTGGGCGTCGACCCGAAAACCGGCAAGCCGGTATCGGTGCGCCTCGGTCGCTACGGGCCGTTCGCGCAGATCGGTACCAAGGAGGACGAGGTCAAGCCCACATTCGCCAGTCTGCGCACCGGGCAGAGCATGCATACGATCACCCTGGCCGAAGCACTGGAGCTGTTCAAGATGCCGCGCCAGCTCGGTGAGGCGGAAAATGGCGAGCCGGTGAGCGTCGGCATCGGCCGTTTCGGTCCGTTCGTCAAACAGGGCAGCACCTATGCCTCGCTCAAGCCCGAAGACGATCCGTACACGATCGAGCTGCCGCGCGCGTTGCAGATCGTTGCGGAAAAGGCGCAGATGCTGGCCAATCGGCTGATCCTCGATTTCGGCAATGGCGTGCAGGTGTTGAACGGTCGCTACGGTGCCTACATCACCGACGGCGAAAAAAACGCACGGATCCCGAAGGAACAGGAACCCGGGACGCTGACCGAGGCACAGTGTCTGGAGTTGCTCGCCGCCGCACCGGCACGCAAGGGCCGTTTCGGCAAGAAGACCGCTGCCAAGAAAGCCGCCGACAAAAAAGTCGCGCCAGCGGCGAAAAAAACCGCCGCCAGGAAGCCGGCGACAAAGAAAGCCGCTGCCGGGAAAACCACCGCCAAAAAGAAGACAGCGAAGAAAACCGCCGCCAAAAAGGCAGCGACCGGCAAGGCAGCGGCAGCGATACCCGAGACCTGAGTGCTGCGACGCTTCGACATCGGCGAGCTTGCCGCCGCCGCGACGCTGCTTCACCTGGGCGGCGTGCTGGCCTATCCCACCGAGGCGGTGTTCGGCCTCGGTTGCGATCCGCATGACCGCATCGCGTTCGAGAGGCTGCTCGCACTGAAGCGACGCCCGCCCGCGCAGGGCGTGCTGCTGATTGCCGCGGACTTCAAGCAGGTCGAGCGATACATCGAGCTTGACGCGGTGCCGGCCGGGGTCATGCAGCAAGTCCTGGCGAGTTGGCCCGGGCCGAACACGTGGATTTTCCCGCGCTCGTGCGAGGCGCCCGGATGGATCGTCGGCGGCCATGCCGGCATTGCGTTGCGGGTCACGGCCCATGCGCCCGCCGCGGCGCTGTGTCGTGCATTTGGCGGCGCGCTGGTATCGACCAGTGCCAACCCCCATGGCCAGCCGCCGGCACGTTCGGCGCAAACCGTGGCAACTTATTTCGGCGATGAGCTGGATGGACTGCTGGACGCCCCACTGGGCGGACTGGCCAGCCCTACGGTGATCCGTGATGCCTTGTCGGGAGCTATCATCCGCGGCTGAATGCGAAGGGGGGCGGCAGTTGCCATGCGACCGCCGTTGCGGGGGATGATTCGCGCTGTTCATGCCTGCGTTCATCGGCCGGCGTGATGCTATCCCCCGACAGGCTCCTGGGAGCGTCGAAGAGTTCGGGAGACAGTGCGTGGCCATCGTCTATGACATCTACCGGCGCGAGGCGCCCCAACGGCTACCCCTGCTGAGCATGGCAGATCCGGGCCGGGTGCTGGCCTGGCGTGGCGGCGAGCCGGCCAGTGCCGCACAATTTCTGGCCCACGTGCATCAGGTGGCCGCCAGCTTGCCGGTGGCGGCGGCGGCGGTGAACCTGTGCGAAGACCGCTATGCCTTCCTGGTCGCCTTCTGCGCGATCGTGCTGCGTGGCCAGGCCAACCTGCTGCCTTCCTCGCGGGCGCCGCAGGCGGTGGATGAGGTCATGGCTGCGCATCCGGGTTGTTACGCGCTCGGCGAGCAGGTGCTCGATCCGGCACCGCGTGGCTACCGGCAGCTGCCGGCACTGGACGTCGCACCATCGCTGGCAGCCGACGCGACGTGGCCGCTGATTCCGGCCAGCCAGGTGGCGGTCATCGGCTACACCTCCGGCTCCACCGGCACGCCGAGCGCCAACGTGAAGACCTGGCGCAGCCTGCACGCCAGCACCACCGGCAATCTGGCCATGCTGCGCGCGGCGGTCGGCCGACATTTCGAGGTGGTTGCCACGGTGCCGCCGCAGCACATGTACGGCATGGAGATGTCGGTGTTGCTGCCGCTGCTCGGTGATATCGGCGTGCATGCCGGGCGGCCGTTCTTTCCGGCCGATGTCGCCGCCGCGCTGGCCGCACTGCCGGCACCGCGTGTCCTGGTGACCACGCCGGTGCACCTGCGCGCACTGGTCGAGCCGGGCATGGCGCTGCCGCCGCTCGCGGCGATGATGTCGGCTACTGCCCCGCTGTCGGTCGAGCTGGCGCAGCGTGCCGAGCGGCGTTTCGCCGCTCCTCTGCTGGAGGTGTTCGGTTCCACCGAAACCTGCGTATTTGCCAGCCGCCGTCCCGCTGTGGACGAGGACTGGAACCTGTACGACGGCGTGCATCTGCATCCACAGCCGGACGGCACCCAGGTCCATGCACCGCAGTTGGATGTGGCGACAACCCTGGCTGACATTGTCAGCCTGTCCGCGGGCGGTCGTCGCTTCCGCTTGCGCGGACGGCATTCGGACATGCTTGAGATCGCCGGCAAGCGCGCCTCGCTGGGTGATCTCGGCCGCCGCCTGCTGGCGATTCCCGGCGTGCAGGACGGCGTGGTGTTCCAGCTCGATGACGCTGATGCGCTTGGCATCCATCGGATTGCCGCGCTGGTCGTGGCGCCGGGGCTGGATGAGCAGGCGATTCTCGATCCGCTGCGCCGCGCGGTCGATCCGCTGTTCCTGCCGCGGCCGCTGCGACTGGTCAAGGCGCTGCCGCGCAACGAAACCGGCAAGCTGCCGAGAGCGGCATTGATGCAACTGCTGCTGCATCACGATTGATCTTGCGTCCTGTTCGCGGCACAGCGACGGCATGGGGACGGCCGCGGCATGCCGTGCACCGGGGCCAGGCTGTGCGGCATGTCGATCGGTCGGAGCATGGCGCACGTTGTGACCTGCCCTACAATGCGCCCGGCGTATTTGTCGCGCATCACCTTTTTCATCGGAATCAAGCATGAAAGTTCTCGTCATCGGCGGCGGCGGTCGCGAACACGCGCTGGCCTGGAAGCTGCGGCAATCGCTGCGGGTCAGCGAGGTGATCGTGGCGCCGGGCAATGCCGGTACCGCGCGTGAACGCGGAGTACGCAATGCCGAGGTGGCCGCGGATGATCTCGATGGCCTGCTGCGGCTGGCCAGGGCGGAAAAGGTCGGCCTCACCGTGGTCGGTCCCGAAATACCTCTGGTGGCTGGCGTGGTAGACCGCTTCCGTGCGGCGGGTCAACGGATCTTCGGACCGCGCGCGCTGGCCGCACAGCTGGAAGGGTCCAAGGCGTTCGCCAAGGATTTCCTGCTCCGTCACAACATTCCCACGGCACGCTACGCGGTGTTCACCGAATTGAATCCGGCGCTGGCGTACCTGCGCAGGCATGGGGCGCCGATCGTGATCAAGGCCGATGGTCTTGCCGCTGGCAAGGGTGTGGTGGTGGCGCTGACCCTGGCCGACGCCGAACTGGCGCTGCACGACATGCTCGGCGCCCGCAGTTTCGGCGATGCCTCATCGCGGGTGGTGATCGAGGAATTTCTCGAAGGCGAGGAAGCCAGCTACATCGTGATGAGCGATGGCAGTCATGCCTTGCCGATGGCAAGCAGCCAGGATCACAAGCGGCGCGACGAGGGTGATCTGGGACCCAACACCGGCGGCATGGGTGCCTATTCGCCGGCACCGGTGGTCACGCCGGAAGTCGAGCAGCGCATCCTGCAGGAAGTGATCGCGCCAACCCTGCGCGGCATGGCCAGCGAGGGCGCGCCGTTCATCGGCTTCCTGTATGCCGGCCTGATGATCGACAACAGCGGCGCGCCGAAGGTGATCGAGTTCAACGTGCGTTTCGGCGACCCGGAAACCCAGCCGATCATGTTGCGATTGAAGTCCGATCTGGTCGAACTGATCGATGCCTCGCTGGATGGCCGGCTTGAACATGCGCGGGCACGCTGGGATGCGCGTCCGGCCATCGGCGTGGTCATGGCGGCCGGTGGCTACCCCGGCAAGGTGCGCAGCGGTGACGCGATCGGCGGTCTTGATGCCATAGCCGACCCCGATGTGAAAGTGTTTCACGCCGGTACCCGGCTCGATGCCCAGGGGCGTGCCGTGACCGCCGGCGGACGTGTGCTGACGGTTTGCGCGCTGGGCGAGGATATCGCTGCCGCGCGTGAGCGCGCCTACGACGCCATCGGCAAGATCCATTACGAGGGCGCCTTCTATCGCCGCGATATCGCGTTTCGGGCATTGCGGCGCGGCTGCTGATTTGGTCATGGCCGCGCTCACCCCGCGGCATCGGCGTCCGGTCAATGGCATGCCGACGAAAATGGGACGCCGCGAGGCACGACCTTTCATCGTGCATTGCGCGGTCGCGCACGGAATAACATACGCGTGCGGATGGTAGAGGCCTGTGCCGATTGACTTTTCTGCATCGCATCTTTTGGGCTATGCTTGAAACTTCCCCCGCGAAAAAGTCAGGGTGTACAAGCGTCTGACCACTTTCGTGCATGCTTCCACGTCGATCGAGGTTTTCCCCCATGCGCAAGATGGTTTTGTCGCTGATATCCGCTGCAGCACTGGTCCTTGCCGGTTGCAATGCTTCTTCTTCCTCGCAGCAGGCCGGGTCCGCTGCCCCCGCATCGGCGAGTACGGCAGCTGCCGCCCAGATCGCGAGCGAGGTGAGCGGCACGATTTCGGTGCGCGGATCCGGTCAACCGTCGTCCAAGGCTTCGCTGGTGATCAACCTGGTTGACGTATCGTCCACGGCCAATGCCGGCGCGCCGCCGTTGGCCACCAAGATGGTGACGCCGGTAGGCCCGTTCCCGCAGTCGTTCCAGTTGAAGCTCGACCCGACCAAGGTCAAACCGGACGATCTGTATGTGGTGCAGGCCGTGCTGACCGATGGCGAGCGCCATTATTCGATGCCGATCCAGGCGCCGGTCCTGACCAAGGGCAACAAGAACGTGGTGGCGATCGAACTGGTGGCCGAGCAGACTCCGGGCGAGAAGGCACTGGCCGGGTTCACCGCCGAAGAGAAGCAACTCGGCGCGATGAAGGTCAGCCATGGCACCAAGCTCGAAAAGGATGCTTCGCGCGGCTGGCAGCTGTTCCGTCAGGATGGCAAGGTGAAATTCATCCGTGAGCTTGTCGACTACACCGACAAGAGGTTCACCAGCACCGACTACGCGTACAAGGACGGCAAGCCGTGGGTGATCGTTCAGCAGATCAAGGCCAATCGGGATGCGAAACCTTCGGCGATCGATCGGGCCGGCTGGAGCGACAACGGCATCCTGATCCTTAAACAGCATGAGGTCGGCGGTGACGTGCAGGTGCTGGATGCCGATACGGCTGCGAAACTGCAGGCGCAGGGGCTGGAAATCCTCAGTCTGGCGACCAACGGCAAGAACAAGTAAATCCGGCTGATCCGGAACGGCTCCGCACCAGCGGCGCCCCGCCCTTTCCCTCCCCCGCTGCCGCGGTGGAGGGAACCCGGCACCCGGCGGGTCAGGACCCCGTCATTCTTTCCATCGCGACGGGCGGCATGGTGTGCACCAGCACGGTCACCATGGCCATGATGGCAAGCAGCACGATCGCCTCCAGGGCAATTGCCAGGAAAAGCCGCCTGGATGCCCGGTGCTGCAGCGGTACTACTTCATCGGCCAGCCCGTGGGTCCGGTACGCGTGAACGAGTGCCGGAATACGCAAGTACCGGTTGCCGAATCCGATCCCGGCCATCACGGCAATGAGCCCGAGCTTGATGGCGAGGGCCTGCCCATAGGCGCTGGTCCACAGCGCGGGGAAATTGCCCAGCTCGTTCCAGGCATTGTAGATGCCCGTTGCCACCAGCAGCGCCAGACCCAGGGCGGAGCCTGTCGACAGGCGCTGGCAAAAGCGCATGACAGTTTCGGCGCCCAGGGCGTCAAGACGCCGGGATGCCGGGGACACGACGACGGCCACCGCCAGTATCGTGCCGCCCCAGAGGCCGGCCGAGAGGATGTGGAGCATTGCAACCGATACGGCCCACGTCAGATCACCGTGATCACCCGGGTGCCCGGTGGCGCTCCAGCCCCATGCTTCGACGGCAAGGCAAAACGCGGCGAATATGGCAAATCCGGGCCGGAATCTGAGTGCCCGCAATGCAAACCGGGCAACCCACAACATGAAGACGGTGGCCGCCCTGATCAGCCAGATGCGACCGAAGTGGGTCTGTTGCAGCACCTCCGGCAGAACCGATCCCAGCCGGTCCCAGGGCAAGCCGCTGATGGCCGCACTGCGCGCCGGCAGGGCCATGGCGGTAGTCAGCGTGAACAGGCCGAGCACGGCGCAAAAATAACCCTCCGAGCGCCGGCGCATCCAGGCCGAAGCGGCCGATGCCCGATGCCCCGGAGGATGGTCGAGCAGCCAGTGCGACTGCACCAAGGCGCCTACCGTTGCCACCAATGCCAGCAGGTCGCAGCCAATGGAAACCTCGCCCCCCATGGATCATGCCTAGCGGGCGGGCTGAACAGTGAAAGTGAAATCGCCCTGCGTGCGATGGCCATCGCGTGAGTTGACTTGCCAGTACACATGATACGGGCCGGGCGGCAGCGCCGGAGGCAGACGCACTTCGAGCAATGCCGGATCCCGTGCATCCACTTGCGCTGTACCCTGGCTCACCACCTGTCCCTGCGCGTCCTTCACCAGCAGCTTGTCGAACAGCGGCTCGAGATCGGCGTCGAACCATATTTTCACTCGTCCGGGCGATGCCTTGATGCTTGCTCCCACATGGGGCATGGAGTTCACCGGAAAGGCATGCGCAAGCGTCAGTCCGGCGGAAAACGCTCCTGAAGCGGCAATGACGAATGCAGCCAATCGTTTCATGCAAAGCCCGGCCGGATGGATCCGAAGCGCCTGGCGCAACTGGCGGCTCAACGCTTCAAGGAAGGGAAAATATCGTCCAGGTAAAGATGATACTGGAGCATGAAACCTACGTGTGAACCGCTGCGATGGTTGACCGGAACGTTCAGCTCAACAGCCAGCTGGGTGCTTTTGCCCATCCAGATCACGCCCGGATTGATGCTTCCAGTCGTCTGGCCGCCGCAGTTGCGGTCGAGGCAGGTTTCATTGGCAAACTCGACGATGGGAAACATGTTCCTGAACGGCGCCCCGAGGCCCGTATATCTGACGAAGTCTTCGAGATAAGGCAGGCTGTACTGAACAGTGAAGCCCCAATCGAGCGTGTGCGGATCGCGCGGGCTGGTCGGGAAATTCGGGGCAATCTGTGCGGTGACGGCAAACGGGCGCAGCCCCTGTATCGGGAGATTGCCGAGCCCCTTGCTGTAGTAGATGACGGGCGATAATGTCGTGAAGGACGAAGCACTCACGTGTTTGCTGCCTGTGCCGCCCAGTTCGGCGTTCAAGCCGACCGCAAGCGCGGATTCTTCCTGGTCGTGAATGAAGACCTGGTATTTGCTGCCGATCTCGACATTGTCAAAACCATTCTGCACGGCTCCGGGGCCGGCGGGGTTCTGATGCAGATAAGTATCCCCAATGAAGAGAGCGAAGCCACGTGCAAGCGGCTGGGCGAACTCCACAGACAATCCGGATAGATAGACGGCATTGCCGCTATCGTCCCGGACCTTGTCGTTGCGGTAGAGAAAATCGAGTTCGGGATTCACGAAAGAATCGTCGATGGCGAGCGTGGCCGGAAAAAATCGCTTCCCGGCAAAGCCATGCGCATGGGCATTGCTCGTCACGATGCAACCGGCAAGGGCAACGAACGAACCTGCAATGGCAATTCTGCAAGGCATGCCTGGCTCACGTCGGGAGAATCCCGGTCTCCTTCCGGGGTTATCCGGTTCATGGTGGATGGGAGGCGGCGATATCCATCGCCATGGGCGGACCCTGAAACGCAAGGGCGTTCGCAAGAAGCACTTGCAGTTCCGCTTTTGCGGCATGGAAAAGAAAATGCCGCCCGCATTCGGCACGGCGGGCGGCATTTTCATCGCACACGAACTCAGAACTTGATTTTCACGCCCATGTTGACGCTGTTGTAGGTCTGGTTGTTGTCGCTGAAACGGCCGCTGTAGCCGATCCAGCTGGTCACATTGGGGGTGAGTACCGCGGACAGGCCGAGATTGGCGGTACCCCAGGTCTTGTCGGGCTTGAAACCGGCCACGGCGAAGGTGCCGTTCATGCTGTTCAGGCCGGCATCGATGGTGCTCGGATCAGCCTTGTTGTCATGGTTCCATGCCACCTCGGCATATGGCGAAAGCACGGTATTGCCGACATTCCAGTGACCTTCCAGGCGCCAGCCGAGAGTGGTGAGCAGTGAGTCGCGCTGTTGCCTGCCGAACCACATGGCCGTGCTGTCGATGCCGTCTTCACTGAAGCCGTTGACCCTGACGGTCTGCCACTCGACATTGGCAAATGGCCCGGTGTGCATGCCCTTGAAATCAAACCACCAGCCGCCGTTCAGGCCACCGCCCAGATGCGAACCGTCGGGCTTGCCGCTTTCGGTCCGTTGCAGGGTGCCGAGCTGGATGCGGCGGTGGACGTCCTTGAAGTTGTTTTCGCCGAAATCAAAATAGCTGCCTACGTAGCCACCGCCGGCGTGGTAGGTGAGGTAGCCGAGCCCGGTGATGTTCTGCAGCGTGTACCCGCCGCCGCCGGAGAAATAGGCATGGCTCTGGCCGGCGCCGAGTGCGAAGCCAGCGGACAAATGGTCAGTGGCGCGTATGTCTGCACCCATCGTCAAGTTGAAGTTGTTGCTCGTGGTCCTGGGCGACGCACTGCCCGCATCGAAGTTCTGCCGGCTGTAATCGATGTTGACGAAGGTGCGGGTTTCACCGCCGTTGCTGTCGATCAGCATCTGGTTGCGGATGGCATGCGTTTGGACATTGACGGCATTCAACGCCGACTCACCCAGCAGTGAAATCTGTCCTGGCGCCTGCATCACCGAGATCACGTACTGGCCGAGCAGGGCGTGTGCGGCCGTGGTCGGGTGCACGCCATCGGCGAACACGTAGCTCTGGTCGGTGCCAGCCGCATAGGTGTAGGGCAGCCCGGAACCCGCCGGTCCGCACTGTACCGAACTGGATCCGGCACCACAGGCCGGGTCGGTGGCATTGACGAAACCGAAAGCTTGCGGCTTGGCGATCACTTCGGACAACAGTCCGTAGGCATTGATCGGGATGATGCCGGTATTCAAATGCGACAGGCCGGTGTTGAGTTGGCCGTTGAAGATCAGGCTGAGCCCGGTCAGCGAGGCGGCGGCTGTCGGGCCCTGCGCGGCGGCATCCGGAGTCAGGCCGATATTGGGCAAATTGAAGACCAGGATGTTTTTGGCGCCGGCGGCCTGCAGCTGGCCGATCAGGGCGACTTCCTGCTGGGCGGCGGCAGCGACATTGGCTTGTGCCTGATCCGGTGTTTCGAATGCACTCACGCCGGCACCGGCCAGCACCTGCGCACTGATCTGCGCGGCGACCTGCGCGGCAATGGCGGGTGGCAGCCCGGCGGTATTGGCGGCGATCAGCTGTTGCGCGGTAGCGCCTGCGCCAACGGCGGTTGCGTGATAGAAAATGTCGTTGGCACCGCCCCAGATCGAATACAGCGCATTGCCGTTGGCGGGCCCGCCAGCCAGATAGGCATCGACCTGACTGGTCAGGGTCGGCACCGCCGAAGGCGTGCCGGGCGAGTTGATGTTCACCCCCGCGCCACCCCAGGCGAAGTCGGTGCCGCCAAGCAGCGACGGACTGAGCGTGTGGCCATACGCGTCGGCGACGTGTTCGATCGCCGTGATGCCGGGGTTGGTGGTAAAGCGCAGCGGCGGCTGGATGCCGGGGGCGACAGCCAGCGAAATATTGCCGCTGTCGCTGAGACTGTCGCCGAAGACGAAGACTTGGCTGAAATCCGCGGCGGCGGCAGCCGTGCTGAACAGCAAGGTGGCGGCAATGGCGCCAGCGAGGTGACGGGTGCGAAGCATGGGTAACACTCCTGGGCCGGGATGGCCTTGTTATCTGGGCGTTACGTTAATGCACCCCATACGGAAGCGCATGCTGCATCGCAGCGAGAAGTGCCCGGGCGTTGGTCAGCACTTGCCCGCCCGTGCCAGCGCGTCGGCAAATGCGCTGTTGACGGGTGCCGTCGTCGGCTTGGAGGCGGGCGAGGTGGCGTTGCGGTTGCCGCCGCGACCGCGTCGCTGGTTGCCTTCATGGCCCGTCGCCGCATGACTTTCACGCGTCTGCCCGGGCTCGTCATCCAGCCGCATGCTCAGGCCGATGCGCTTGCGCGGCAGATCGATCTCCATCACCTTGACCTTCACGACGTCGCCGGCCTTCACCACTTCGCGCGGATCCTTCACGTAGGTATGCGACAGCGCGGAGATATGCACCAGTCCATCTTGATGCACGCCGATGTCGACGAACGCACCGAAGGCGGCGACATTGGTGACGCGGCCCTCGAGGACCATGCCCGGACGCAGCTGCCGCGGATCATCCACGCCATCGGCAAAATTCGGTGCAACGAATTCCGGGCGCGGATCGCGGCCCGGCTTTTCGAGCTCCTTGAGAATGTCGCGTACGGTGGGTACACCGAAGCGGTCATCGGTGAACAGCTCGGGTTTCAGGCCGCGCAGGAAGCCGTTGTCGCCGATGATGGATTTCACCTCGCGGCCGCACCGGGCGATGATCCGTTCGACCACCGGATAAGCCTCCGGATGCACGGCACTGGCGTCCAACGGGTTGTCGCCATCGGGAACGCGCAGGAAGCCGGCGCACTGCTCGAACGCCTTGCCGCCCAGTCGTGGCACTTTCAGCAAGGCCTTGCGGTTCGCGAACGGACCGTTGGCGTCGCGATGCTTCACCACGTTCTCGGCGACCAGCGCGGACAGGCCGGCCACGCGCGCCAGCAGCGCCGCCGAAGCGGTATTCACGTCGACGCCGACGGCGTTGACGCAATCCTCGACACGCGCATCCAGCGCACGCGCAAGCTTCACCTGGTTCACGTCGTGCTGGTACTGGCCCACGCCGATCGCCTTGGGCTCGATCTTCACCAGCTCGGCCAGCGGATCCTGCAGGCGGCGCGCGATGGAGACGGCGCCACGCAGGCTCACGTCGAGATCCGGGAATTCCTTGGCTGCAGTTTCCGAAGCGGAGTACACCGACGCGCCGGCCTCGCTCACCACCACCTTGGACAGCTTGTGGCCGGGATGGCTCTTGCCCAGGCCCTTGATCAGCTCGCCGGCCAGCTTGTCGGTCTCGCGCGAGGCGGTACCGTTGCCGATCGCGATCAGGTCGACGTTGTGCTTCTGGCAGAGCCGGGCCAATGCGGCCAGCGACTCGTTCCACTGCCGCCGCGGCTCGTGCGGGTAGATGGTGTCGGTGGCCAAGAGCTTGCCGGTGGGATCGACCACCGCGACCTTCACACCGGTGCGGATGCCCGGGTCCAGGCCCATCACCGTCCTGGCGCCGGCCGGTGCGGCCAGCATCAGATCCTTGAGATTGTCGCCGAACACACCGATCGCCTCGTCCTCGGCGCCTTCGCGCGCGCGGGCGAACAGGTCGAGCGTGAGGTGCAGGTGCAGCTTCACCCGCCAGGTCAGGCGCACGGTTTCGCGCAGCCAGGCATCGGCGGCGCGGCCGCGATCGTGGATGTCGGCGTGCGCGGCGACGCGGCCCTCGCCTTCGGCATGGCCTTGCTCGCTGTCGGCGGCTGGGCTGAGTTCCAGTTCGAGCACGCCCTCGTTGCGGGCGCGCATCAACGCCAGCAGGCGATGCGAGGGAATCTTGCCGATCGGTTCGGCATGATCGAAGTAGTCGCGAAACTTCGCGCCCTCGATTTCCTTGCCGGCGACGACCCGGGCACGGATCTGCCCCTGCGCCCACAGCCAGTCGCGCAACTTGCCGACCAGTTGCGCGTCTTCGGCAATCGATTCCATCAGGATCGCTCGGGCACCATCCAGCGCGGCGCGCACGTCGGCGACGCCCTTGCCGGCATCGACGAAACTTTCAGCCAGCGCTTCGGGCGATCGGGTGGGATCCTCGCGCAGGCCCAGAGCCAGCGGTTCGAGTCCGGCCTCGCGGGCGATTTGCGCCTTGGTGCGGCGCCTGGGCTTGTACGGCAGGTACAGATCTTCGAGCCGCGCCTTGGTGTCGGCGCTGAGCAGATCGCCCTTCAGGGCTTCGGTGAGCTTGCCCTGTTCGTCGATGCTGGCAAGGATGGCTGCGCGCCGATCCTCCAGTTCGCGCAGGTAGTGCAGGCGCTCCTCCAGCAGGCGCAGCTGGGTATCGTCCAGGCCGCCGGTGGCTTCCTTGCGGTAGCGTGCGATGAACGGCACGGTGGCGCCGCCATCGAGCAGATCCACCGCCGCCTGCACTTGCGCGGGCTTGGCGGCGATGTCCTGGGCAATGCGTTGTTCGATGCTGAGCATGGATGATTTTCAATTCCTTGCGACGGCAGCAGCTGCCGGATGAAAACGATCCGGCAACCGAAGATGGCGGCTGGCTTCGCCATGCCTGGGCCGGTGCGGTCGAGACACGAAAAAACGGCGCCGAAGTGCTTCTCCGCTGCCGTCGATGCAGATAGGGCTCAGGCGTGGAACGACCCGCTGCTGGAGGAAATCCCGGGCTTGGCATCGCCGAATTCGCTGGCTCGTCCGTTGAGCACCAGCGTGCCCGCGATCATGTCATGCAGGCCCTGCTTGCGCCGGGTCCAAGCCACCATCAGGAAGCCGATCCCGAAGATGATCGCACTGAGATACTTCGCAGGGTAGCGACCCAGTGCACGCGGAAAGCTGATCCGTGCGCCATGCAGATCGGTGACCCGGATGCCCAGCGCCAGCTTGCCGACGGTGGCTTGCCAGGTGGAGCTTTCGCTCACGGCGAAGTACATCCACGTGAGGAAGGCGATCATCAGCATGGCCGGCATCATCGACGTGTAGTATTGGCCGAACGCCGCCAGCATCGCATGGGGGTCGCCGGGCGAAGCCAGCTGCGCCTTTCGCAGCGCCGCTTCGGCCGCCGCGCCCCCCGTCATCTTCTGGATGAGCAGGCTGGGGAAATACAGGACGATGGCGTCGAGGATATAGGCTGCCACGCGCTTCCAGAAACCGGCGTAATCCTCCAGTGCGGCCGTGGTGGTCCGCGGCAGCGGTGGAACGCCTGGTGCCGGTGCGCTGCCGGCGGCGTCGGAAAACAGCACCGACAATGGCTGCCAGTCGGCGAGGCCTTCGTGCCATGCCAGATCGTCGCGGCTCAGCCGGCCGCTCCGCAGCCATTGCCGTACGTCATCTTCCGGGTAGGGGCCATGTCGTTCACCGTCGCGGCCAATCCATATTTCCATCATGCGGGCTCCCCGGGCTCTTGAAGTGCGCATGATGCCATGAGCCGGCCTGCATACGGGCATCAGGCCGCGTCGCGGCGCTTCAGATGCACCAGCAGCAGCGAGATTGCGGCCGGCGTGACGCCGCTGACGCGCGCGGCCTGGCCCAGTGTGGCCGGTCGCGTGCGCTTGAGCTTGAGCAGCACTTCGGCCGATAGCCCGCGCACCTTGTCGTAATCGAAGCCGGCGGGGATCGACGTGTGCTCGTGGCGGCGCTGGCGTTCGACTTCCTCGCGCTGGCGCTCCAGGTAACCGGCGTATTTGACCTGCACTTCGACCTGCGCCGCGACATCCTCGCGTGCCACGGCAGGGCCGAGTTCGGCGACGGCGGTGAGCGTGGCGTAGTCCAGTTCCGGCCGGCGCAGCAAGTCCAGCACGCGGGTCTCGCGGCTCACCGCGATGCCGAGCTGGCGCTCGATCGCGGCGCCCAGCGCGTTGCCCGGCGTCGCCCACAGCGCACGCAGGCGCTGCATTTCGCGTTCGACCGTTTCGCGCTTGAGCTGCAAGGCATCGTGGCGTGCCTGCGGTACCACGCCCAGCCGATGGCCGATCTCGGTAAGGCGCAGATCGGCGTTGTCTTCGCGCAGATGCAGCCGGTATTCGGCGCGCGAGGTGAACATGCGATACGGCTCGATCGTGCCGTTGCTGGTGAGGTCGTCGATCAGCACGCCGACGTAGGCCTCGTCGCGGCGGGGATACCACGGTGCCTTGCCTTGCACGGCGAGCGCGGCGTTCAGGCCCGCGATCAGCCCCTGCGCGGCGGCTTCCTCGTAGCCGGTGGTACCGTTGATCTGGCCGGCGAAGTACAGGCCCGGAATCGCCTTGGTTTCCAGCCACGGCTGCAGGCCGCGTGGATCGAAATAGTCGTATTCGATCGCGTAGCCGGGGCGGGTGATATGCGCGTTTTCGAAACCCTTGATCGAATGCACCAACTCCAGTTGCACGTCATACGGCAGCGAGGTGGAGATGCCGTTCGGATAGATCTCGAACGTATCCAGACCCTCCGGTTCGATGAAGATCTGGTGCGAGGACTTCTCCGCGAACCGCACCACCTTGTCCTCGATCGACGGGCAGTAGCGCGGGCCGACACCCTCGATCTGCCCGGTGTACAGCGGCGAGCGATCCAGTGCGCCGCGGATCAGCTCGTGCGTGCGCTCGCTGGTGTGGGTGATCCAGCAACTGACCTGGCGCGGGTGTTCATCGCGCGTGCCGAGGTAGGAAAACACCGCTGCCGGCGCGTCGCCGGGCTGTTCTTCCAGATCGCTGAAATCGATGCTGCGCCGGTCGATGCGCGGCGGCGTGCCGGTCTTCAGCCGGTCGGCCGCCAGCGGCAGCTCGCGCAGCCTTGAAGCCAGCGCGCTGGCCGGCGGGTCACCGGCGCGGCCCCCTGCGTATTGCGCGGGACCGATGTGGATCCGGCCGGCGAGGAAGGTGCCGGCGGTGAGCACCACGGTGTGCGCACGGAACGACAGGCCCATTTGCGTGACGACGCCGGTGACGCGGCCGTTCTCGATGACCAGGTCGTCCACCGCCTGCTGGAACCATTGCAGGTTCGGCTGGGACTCCACGATCCGGCGGATCGCCGCCTTGTACAACGTGCGGTCGGCCTGGCAGCGGGTGGCGCGCACGGCAGGACCCTTCGAGGCATTCAGGGTACGCCACTGGATGCCGGCGCGGTCGGCGGCGCGTGCCATCGCGCCGCCCAGCGCGTCGATCTCCTTGACCAGATGGCCCTTGCCGATGCCGCCGATCGCCGGGTTGCAGCTCATCTGGCCGATCGTCTCGATGTTGTGGCTGAGCAGCAGCGTGCGCACGCCGCAACGTGCGGCTGCCAGAGCCGCCTCGGTGCCGGCGTGGCCGCCGCCGATCACGATGACGTCGTAATGGGTCGGATGGTGCATGGAACTGCCCTGGCGGTGCAAAAGGTGACAAAACAGGGCGCTATGGTAGCGCTCCCGGTCGTTGGCAAGCCGGTCCGCGGAGGCTGGCACGCAACCTGCTTGCGGCATTCTGCACTTTCGCGGGCAGGTGCTGCACGTCATGCGCGCCGAGATCGAGCGGACAGGGGTTCGATCGTGCACCGGGAAAGGAAGCAAGACGGCACCCGTTGGGTGCCGTCGTCTTTTGCGCGGCCGCAAACACGAGGCCCCGCGGCCTTCTGGCTGCGGGGCCTCGTGTTTGACAGATCTGGCGCTCGGCGGTCTCAGGAACAGGGGGAATCCAGGATGACCGTATTGCCGAGCGCCAGAAACCGGAATATCGGCGACTGGCCGCCAAGAACGCCATGCGTCCCGATGGTTACCCGGCGCGCGTGAACAGGCAGTGACTGAAATTGAAATTCATGCTGGTCAGCGGTAGCCGTTGCCGCGCAGCGGCAATTGTGTGATCGACATCACGGTCTGGCGCCCGTTGGCATGCCCGTTGCATTCCCCTGGTTATCAACAAGAAAGAAGAGGGATACGTCATGGACATGAGTTTCGATTTCGAACCGGTCTATCCGCATCACGATCTGCTGATCGAGCTGGGTCAGGTTGAAATGGCGATGGAGTGCCTGAGCGAGCACGATGAGAAGCAACGCCTCGTGCTGCAGCCGCGGCTCGAGTCGCGCATGAGCAGCTTGCTCGAAGCATTGAACCATCTGGCCGTCTGAACCGCGGCAGATTTCCGAAGCGAACGGGCAGTGCGCAGGTCGAACCGGCACAGGCGCAGCCCGGTGCCGGCGGCGCCCCGGATCAGGAGCGCCTTCCCGCCCTCTCCCAGCATGCAGGCGACCAAGCCACGGGCCGGTCGATGGGCCCCGCCCTGCCGGCAGGGCGGGAGCGCTGCTCAGTGATTCAACACGCCATCGATGATTTCGGCCATGTTGCGGGACAGCCCGCCGTGCCGCGCCAATTCGCCGATCGCCGCATGGGCGGCATCGCGGCGTAGCGGTTCCAGCCGCTGCCAGCCGTTGAAGGCCGTGGCTAGGCGCGCCGCCACCTGCGGATTGAGCGCGTCCAGCGTGACCAGCCGCTGCGCCAGGAATCGATAGCCGGCGCCGTCGGCGCGATGGAAGCCGCTGGGATTGCTGCGCACGAAGGTGCCCAGCAGGGCATGCACCCGGTTCGGGTTCTTCAGGGTGAATGCGGCGGCGTTTTCCAGCATAAGCACTCGATCCAGCGCGGCTTCGCCCGGCAATTGCGCCTGCACGGCAAACCACTTGTTCAGCGCCAGCGCGTTGTCGGCATAGCGTTCGCGGTAATGGAGCAATGCCGGTGCGGCCTGCGGGGCGTTGCCGCGCACCAGGATGCCGAGTGCGGCGAGCCGGTCGGTCATGCCGGGGGCATGCTGGTATTGCGCCCAGGCCAAAGTCTGGGCGCTCGCGCGGTCGACCAGATCCAGCAATTCCAGTACGCGGGACTTGAGTCGGCGGTGGGCCTGGCTGGTGGCGTCGATCGCCGCGTTGGCATGCGCGGCCAGCGAGTTATAGCGCCGATGCAGGGCGGCGGGGCCGATGCGCGCAGCCAGGCGTTGCTGCAGATCCTGGCGCAGCGCATGGATGCGCTGCGGATCGACCGTATTCTCGCGCTCGGCCAGTTCGATCTCGCCCGGCGGGGTCAGCAGGTCGGCCAGCAGAGCGTCGTCGACGGCTCCATCGTCGAACAGCGAAACCAGCGCGTCGCACCAGGCGCGCAAGGCATCGGATGCGCTGCCGTCGCGCAGGTTCTCGTATGCCTGCGCGGCGAGTTGCTGGCCCGCCTCCCAGCGGTTGAAACCGTCGGGATCATGGCGCAGCAACAGCGCCAGTTCGCCCGGCGTGTAGGCGTATTCCAGGATCACCGGCGCGGAGAATCCGCGCAGCAGGGAAGGAACCGGCGCGGCGGCGATGCCGCTGAACACGAAGCTCTGCTCGGTGCGCGCCAGCACGATGACGCGTTCGTACGCGGTGCCGGGTTCGCCCGCCGGCGGCGATGCCTGGCCGTCCAGATGCAACGGCAACAGGGTGCCGCGCTGCGAAAACAGCGCCAGTTTGACCGGGATCGGCAGCGGCGGCTTGGGTTCGTGCTCGGCGCGCGTGGTGCTGTGCTGGCTCAGCGTGAGCGTGTACTCGCGCCGTGCCGCATCGTAATGGCCGCGTGCGCGCAGTCGCGGCGTGCCGGCCTGCGCATACCAGCGCAGGTACGCCGTCAGCTTGATCCGGTTGGCGTCGCCCAGCGCATCCAGGAAATCCTCCAGCGTGGCGGCGCGGCCATCATGCCGCTCGAAGTACAGGTCCATGCCTCGCCGGAAGCCGTCCTTGCCAAGACTGCCGGCGAGCATGCGCACCAGTTCGGCGCCTTTCTCGTACACGGTGGCGGTGTAGAAATTGTTGATTTCGCTGTACAGCGCGGGGCGCACCGGATGCGCCAGCGGGCCGGCGTCCTCGGGGAACTGCGCGCGGCGCAGCAGGGCCACATCCTCGATGCGCTTCAGCGGCGCGGAATTCATGTCGGCCGAGAAGCTCTGCTCGCGGAAGACGGTGAGCCCCTCCTTCAGCGAAAGCTGGAACCAGTCGCGGCAGGTGACGCGGTTGCCGCTCCAGTTGTGGAAGTATTCGTGCGCGACCACGGCCTCGATGTGGCGGTATTCGTCGTCGGTCGTGCTGTCCGGGTCGGCCAGCAGGTACTTGGCGTTGAAGATGTTGAGGCCCTTGTTCTCCATCGCGCCCATGTTGAAATCGTGGGTGGCCACGATGTGGAACGTGTCCAGGTCGTAGTTGCGGCCATAGCTCCGCTCGTCCCAGCGCATCGCGCGCTCCAGCGCGTCCATCGCGTAGTGGCAGCGGTCGATCACGTCGGCTTCGGCCCAGATCTTCAGCGTGACCGCGCGGCCGTCGGCGGTCGTGTAATCGCGCTCGATTTTTTCCAGCCGGCCGGCAACCAGGGCGAACAGGTAGCTCGGCTTGGGGAACGGGTCGACGAAGCGCGCCCAGTGCCGGCCATCGGCCAGCTCGCCGCAGCCATCGGCGTTGCCGCCGGCCAGCAGCACCGGGAAGCGCTCGCGATCGGCACGCAGGGTGACGTTGTAGCGGGACTGTACGTCCGGCCGGTCGGGGAAGAACGTAATGTGGCGAAAGCCCTCGGCCTCGCACTGGGTCAGCAGGAAACCGGCATCGTGCGATCCGGAAAGGTACAGGCCTTCCAGCGCGGTATTGGCCGACGGACGCAGGCGCACGCGGGTTTCCAGCAGGCTGCCGTCGATGGCGCCGTCGACCTCCAGCACGCGGTTGTCGTAGCGCCATGCCGTGGCGGGCAACGGCGTGCCGTCCAGCGCGATCGACAGCAGTTCGAGGTTTTCGCCGTCCAGCCGCAACGGCTGCGCAGCGTCGCCGAGCAGCCGCAGCCGGGCGACGACTTCGCTGCTGTCGATGCCGAGGTCGAAATCCAGCTCGACCGTCGCGACCCGCCAGGCGGGGGCACGGTAGTCGCTGAGCCGGATCGGGGCGGGGGCTTGCTCCTGGAGTGCATTCATGCCGAATTGCGACGCGGGGTCAGTAAGGGGGTCGATCACGATAACATGGGGCACTTTAATGGCAGGGAAATTCGATGATGCGCTACACCGCGGAGCAAGCCCGGCTGGGTGAGCAGGGCATCGTGATCTTGACCGATCACCAGGACCGGCGGCGATTGCGCATCGCACCGCATGGCGCCGCGCTGCTCAGCTTCGAGGTGTGGGCGAACGGCGTCGAGCACGATCTGGCCGACGGCTATCGCGACGCCGCCGAGGTGGGCACGCGGCCGGGCTCGCGCTTCGCGGTCATGGTGCCGTTTGCCGGCCGCATCGACGATGCGCGCTATGCGTTCGACGGCCGCGCGCAGGATCTGCAGCCCGGCGTCGGCGCTGCCGGACGGGCCAGCCGGCACGGCTTCGTGCGGGATGCCGATTTCGCCATCGCCGCGCTGACCGCGGACGCGCGGCATGCCAGCGTGAGCCTGACCTCGTCGGCGATTCGTCCGCAGCCCGGCTACCCGCACGCGATCGACCTCGGCGTGACGTTCACGCTGGACGCCGGCGGCGTCACGCTGGAAGCGGCGATGCGCAATGTCGGCGACAGTGCGGCGCCGTGTTTCTTCGGCTGGCATCCGTATTTCCGGCTGTCCGCGAGCGGGTCGACCGACAGCCGCATCGCCGGCTGGCAACTGCAGATTCCCGCGCAGACGCTGATCCGCACCGACGCCAACCTGATCCCGCTGCCCGGCGCGGCGGCATACGTGGCGCTGGACGACGCCCCGGCGCTGGACTTCCGCCAGCCGCGGCCGATCGGCGACAGCATCCTCGACCAGAGCTATGCCGATCTGGCGGCCGACCGGGACGGACGCATCCGCACCCGCCTGCGCGATCCGGCCAGCGGGCTGGGCCTCGCGGTGTGGCAGGAGCGCGGCGTGATGCATGCGTTCACCGCCGACACGGTGAGCCGGGATGCGCGCCGCGCGATCGCGCTGGAGCCGATGGAATGCATGGCCGATGCCTTCAACCGCGCCGACTGCGCCGAGGCGATCCGCCTCTTGCCGGGTGCCGAACGCAGCTTCCGTTGCGGCATCGAGGTCGAACTGCCATGAGCGCCTCCCCGGCAACGGCGGCATTGCCCGGCATTGCGCAGATCCGCGACGCCGCGGCGCGCATCGCGCCCCATGCCTGGGTGACGCCGGTACTGCGCAGTGTCGCGCTGGATGCGCTGGTCGGCGCCGAACTGCACTTCAAATGCGAGAACCTGCAGCGTGGCGGCGCGTTCAAGTTCCGCGGTGCCTGCAATGCGGTGTGGGCGCTGACCGAGGCGCAGGCGGCGCAGGGCGTGGTCACGCATTCCTCGGGCAATCACGGCACCGCGCTGGCGCTGGCCGCGGCCACCCGCGGCATCGCCGCCCACGTCGTGGTGCCGGAGGGTGCGGTGCGGGCGAAGGTCGAGGCGATCGAACGCGCGGGGGCGATCCTGCACCGCTGCGCGCCGACCCAGGCCGCGCGCGAGGCCGCCGCCGCCGAGGTGCAGCGCGCCACCGGTGCGGTGCTGGTGCATCCGTACG
>JAGWNA010000106.1 GCA_028871555.1 Lysobacteraceae bacterium | reverse complement strand
CGCTCGGCCATGTCCTGGTAATACTCCGGATGGCCCTTGGCCACGTCGGAACGGGTCAGCACCACTTCGGCACCCATCGCCTTGAGATTGAAGATCTTCTCGCGGCTCATCTTGTCCGGCACCACCAGCACCAGGCGGTAGCCCTTCTGCTGCGCGACCAGCGCCAGGCCCAGGCCGGTATTGCCGGCGGTGCCTTCCACCAGGGTATTGCCCGGCTTGATCCGGCCGGCCTTTTCGGCCCCCTCGATCATCGACAGGCCGATGCGGTCCTTGATCGAGCCGCCGGGGTTGGCGCTCTCGAGCTTGAGGAACAGCTCGCAGGCGCCGGTATCAAGGCGCTGCGCGCGCACCATCGGCGTACGTCCGATCAGTTCAAGCACACTCTGGTGGACCGTCATGGAAACTCCGTGGATGGGGCGGACTCGCCTCGGCCACCGAAGCCCGACAGGCTCCCGGGCTTCAGCGCGACGTGCGATACCGGCAAGGCGCCATGATAGCCGAGCCACCCGGCGGCATGCTTCCGCGGACCCGAAAGCACCGCGGCCCCGAACCTTTCCCGATGCGACGGAGAAAGGCCGGGGCCGCGGAAGCATTTGAAACCGCAAGCTTTCAGTGGATGAGGTGCGCCCGATCTACCCACATGCGTTCCAGACGCGCCTTGGCCAGCAGTTTCTCCTTCTTCATGCCGGCCAGGGTGACGTCATCGATGGGCAGCACGCCGATGTCGGCGTCGTGCACCTTGCTGTCGAGCTGCCTGTGATGCTGATACAGCCGGCGGAATTCGGCGTCCGCCTTCATCAATGCCTCGACATCCTCACGCTGCTGGTTTTCAAACATGATTTGACCTCCTCGCGAATGAACTGGCGCACGCCATGTCGCGCTGGCGCGTACAGACGGTTGAACGCATGCAAACACCCACGCCCCACGCCGGGATTCCGGAACGCAGGTGGCAATGTGCGGGTGGGATGGACGCATGGTTCAGGTCAGTGACCCGTGACGCAGGAATGCTTCACGGTGACTTGACCCTACTCCCCCCGGCAGGACGGTGCAAGCCCGTTTGCAGGTTATGTGATGGCGCTCAGGGAGTTGAATAAAAATCTTCAGAAACAGCATTTTACATTTGCATAACCAACCCGGCGACAGCCCGTGCCGAAGCCTCGCCCGCATCCCGCCGGCCGCCCCCGGATGCACCCTTCAGCGGTACGCAATGCCGCTCAGGGATGTTCGTGGCGCTTCGGTTTTTCGTGCTTGTCCGGAGCCGCCTCGGCAGGCGGGTTGTCTTGCAACTCCGATCGCATGGCCTTGGCTGCCTGTGCGGCGAGCGCCGCTTCGCGACGGGCCGCCCTGGCGACCCTGCCCTGCGCCGCGGCCAGCTTCTTCGCCCGTTCCGCTTCGGCGCGCGCCTGTTCGGCCGCCTGCGAGTACGCCTGCCCCTGCTGCTGCAAACGGGCCGATTCTTCCAGCGCCATCTGGTACTGCATGCGCTGGCGTTCCAGCTCGCGACGCGCGAGCTGGGCCTCGCGCCGGCTGTTGGCGAGCAGGATCTGGTCGTGCTCGTGATCGAGTTGAACCAGCTTGAACTGGGCATCCTGCAGCTGTGCGGCGACCTTGGCCAGATCCACCCGCCGTTCCGCCAGATACAGGGCATGCGCACGCTCGCGCGAACCGGCCTGCGCCAACTGGGCGATCGCATCGCGCGCACGGGCCTGTTCGGCCTGGGCGTAACCGCCCATCACGGGATCGTTGGCGAGCTGGTCGAGGCTGCTGGTCAAGCGATTGATGTCGATATCGTCCTGCCGGGCATGTACCGTCCCGAGGGTTGCCAGGGCCAGCGCGAACCCGGCAAGAACCAGAGCGGATCGTTTCATGGCTGACCTCCCGATGAGGCCGGTGCGGGTGACGGGGCCGCACCGGGCTGTTGACCGGCATCAGGCACGGTCTGGAAACCGGTGGCCGGCGGCGCGGCCAGTGCGGATGCTGCCGGCGCAGGCATGTCCTGCGCCGGCAGCGCAGCGGGAGGCGCCGCGGCGCTGGCGTTGCCGGCCGGGACGTCCGCCGGATTCTGCTGCGTGGCGTCCGGCGCCTCCTGCTGGCCCAGTTCGCGCAGCCGGGTATTTTCCCGGACCTTGCTCTGGATCTGCGCCCGCGCCGCGCCCAGCCTGGCCTTGGCCCGCGCCAGCGCGGAATCGGCGCGCGACTCCTCGGCCAGATCGGCCGCCGCGGCATACTTGCGCTCGGCCATGGCCGCCTGTGCCTGCTGGAATTTGTCCTGGGCAAAACCCAGGTCGACCGGCGCATAATCCGCGGCGCCGGCATCGCGCGCCGCCTGCAGCTGGGTTTGCGCCAGATTCATCGCGTCGTTGGGCGGCGGCACCGAGGCACAACCGCCCAGCATCAGCAGCACCACAATGGCAATTGCCGTGCAAATGCGGCAAAAAGGCCCGGCCGGCGGGGAAAAGATGGGCACCGTCACATTCCTCCAAGAGTGTCGCAGCGTATTGTGAACAGGCATAATCCACCATTGCAACGCGCACTGATACAGGGGTCATAAGTGGACATCGGTTACTTCCTCAAGCTTATGGTAGACAAGGGCGCGTCGGACATGTTCCTGTCGACCGGTGCGCCGGTGAACATCAAGGTCGAGGGCAAGCTGTATCCGCTGGGCAATACGGGGTTGCCCGGCGGCATGGTGAAGAAAATCGCCTACTCGCTGATGGACGAAGGCCAGGTGCCGCAGTTCGAGCGCAATCTCGAGCTGAACATGGCGCTGGCGGTGAAGGAAACCGGGCGCTTCCGCATCAACGTGTTCAAGCAGCGCGGCGAAGTGGGGATGGTGATCCGCGCGATCAAGAGCGAGATCCCCAGCATCGAGCAGCTGCAGCTGCCGAGCATCTTCCGCGATCTGATCATGGAGCCGCGCGGCCTGATCCTGGTGGTCGGCGCCACCGGATCGGGCAAGTCGACCACGCTGGCGGCGATGATCGACCAGCGCAACACGAACAGCCCCGGCCATATCCTCACCATCGAGGATCCGATCGAATACCTGCACCGGCACAAGAAGTCGATCGTCAACCAGCGCGAGGTGGGGCTGGATACCCACAGCTACGGCGATGCGTTGAAGAACGCGATGCGCGAGGCGCCGGACGTGATCATGATCGGCGAGATCCGCGACACCGACACGATGGAAGCCGCGATCTCGTTTTCCGAAACAGGCCACCTGTGCCTGGCCACGCTGCACTCCAACAACGCCGACCAGACACTGGAGCGCATCCTCAATTTCTTCCCCGAATCGGCGCACAAGAACGTGCTGATGAACCTGGCCCTGAACCTGCGCGCGGTGATCAGCCAGCGGCTGGTGATCGGCAAGGACGGACGCCGCATCCCCGCCGCCGAAGTGTTGCTCAATACCCCGCTGATCCGCGACATGATCCGTCGCGGGCAGATCCACGAGATCAAGGAAGCGATGGATCGCAGCCTGCAGGAGGGCATGCGCACGTTCGACCAGTCGCTGTACCGCCTCTACAAGGAAGGCCGCGTGGAACTGGAGGAAGCGCTCAGCAAATCCGACTCGCGCGACGGCCTGGCGCTGAAGATCCGGCTTGCCGAAGGCGGCTCCGGCAACGCGGAACTGGCCGGCAACGACCCGTACGGCATGGAATTCTGAGGAATGCGCGATCCGGGCAGGAGCGCACCTTGTGCGCGATGCTCTACAGGAATGCCCGACAAGAGCATCGCGCACAAGGTGCGCTCCTACAAAGTGCCGGGAACCGGGTTATTCGAGAGATTTCCTCAACCGGCATCCGCCTGCGCCTCGGGCGCGGCCCGCCGGAAAGCCTCGAGTTCGCTGCAAGCTTCGTAGATCCGCCGCAGCGTGGGGTAATCGTCCAGCGGCAGCTTCCGGCGCAATGCACCGTAGAACTGCGGTACCAGGCACGCATCGACCAGACCGGGAGTGTCGCCATGACAAAAGCGGCCGGTAGCCGCATTGTCGGCCAGCATCGCTTCGAGTGCCTGGAACCCCATGGCGATCCAGTGTCGCGCCCATTCGTCGCGTTGCGTCTGGTCGGCAACGAATTGGGATTCGAGCCGGTTCAGCACGCGCAGATTGCCCAGCGGGTGCGTGTCGCAGGCAATCACCATGGCCAGTGCGCGCACCCGCGCCCGGCCCCTTGCATCGGCCGGCAACAGCGGCCGCTCCGGCCGTGTCTCGTCGAGATACTCCATGATCGCCAGCGACTGGGTGAGCACGCGATCGCCATCCAGCAGACACGGAACCATCTGCTGCGGGTTCATCCGGTGGTAGGCCGGCGCATGCTGCTGTCCGCCATCGCGCAACAGGTGCACCGGCCGCGATTCGTAATCCAGGCCCTTGATGTTCAGCGCGATGCGCACGCGGTAGGCGGCGCCCGAGCGCCAGTAGTCGTAGAGCACCAACCCGGTCGTCATGAGCGATCCCCTTGCATGAAAGTTGCATGGAAGTGCCGTTTGCGCGCGGCGTGGTTTCGACACATTGTCGCCAGCGGTGGTTTCTTGCAATACCCGCGTGAGTCGACCGCTGTTTGCATCGGCGTGCGGCCGACCGGACAATAGACGGTTGATGCCCGTCTCGGCAGCTTGCCGGGTCGCTTTCAACATATCACCGGAGTTGTGCAGTGTCCGTCATCCGCATGAACGACCTCGATCTGCGCGACCAGCGCGTGCTGATCCGCGAAGACCTGAATGTGCCGATCGACGAGCACGGCCGGATCACCTCCAGCCAGCGCCTCGATGCCGCCCTGCCGACCATCCGCAGCGCCCGTGATGCCGGTGCGCGGGTGATGGTGCTGTCGCATCTGGGGCGGCCGAAGGAGGGTCGGTTCGACGCCGAGTCCTCGCTGGCGCCGGTGGCGGCGTGGCTCGGCGAAAAACTCGGCACGCCGGTGCGGCTGGTCGCCGACTACCTCGACGGCGTCGAGGTGGCTCCCGGCGAAGTGGTGCTACTGGAAAACTGCCGCATGAATGTCGGCGAGGGCAAGGACGACGAAACCCTGGCAAAACGCTATGCCGCGCTGTGCGACATCTTCGTGATGGACGCATTCGGCACCGCGCACCGCGCGCAGGCCTCCACCCACGGCGTGATCCGGTTCGCGCCGATCGCCGCGGCCGGTCCGCTGCTGAGCGCGGAACTGGACGCGCTGGGCAAGGCGCTGGAGCATCCGGCGCACCCGCTGCTGGCCATCGTCGCCGGCTCCAAGGTATCGACCAAACTGACCCTGCTCGACAATCTGATCGGCAAGGTCGACCAGCTGATCGTCGGCGGCGGCATCGCCAACACCTTCATTGCCGCGATGGGCCATCCGGTCGGCAACTCGCTGGTCGAGATGGATCTGATCGATGCGGCGAAAAAGACGATCGCCGATGCCAGGCGCCGCGGCGTGGAATTGCCGATGCCGATCGACGTGGTGGTGGCGCCGGAGTTTTCCGCGCATGCCACGGCCACCGTCAGGCCGGTGGACCAGGTCAGGGATGGCGAGATGATCCTCGACATCGGGCCGCAGACCGCCAGGCTCTATGCCGAGCTGATCGCCAGGGCCGGCACGGTGGTGTGGAACGGCCCGGTCGGCGTATTCGAATTCGACGCTTTCGGCAAGGGCACCGAGACGCTGGCGCGCGCAATCGCCGCATCCCCGGCGTTTTCGATCGCCGGTGGCGGCGACACGCTGGCCGCGGTGGACAAATACGGCATCGCCGGCGAAGTCGGCTACATCTCCACCGGCGGCGGCGCCTTCCTCGAATTCCTCGAAGGCAAGGAGCTGCCGGCGGTCACCGCATTGAAGGCGCGCGCGAAAGGCTGACGCCCGCCTGTCCGGCCTTGACAGTCCCGGCACGAGAGTTCGAGATGCGCGTCAACAAATACATCAGCGAAGCCGGGTTGTGCTCGCGGCGCGAGGCGGACGAGCTGCTGCTGGCCGGGCGCGTCACCATCAATGGCGAAACCGTCACCACCGGCGCCAAGGCGCTGGACGGCGACGAGGTACGGGTCGACGGTGAACGGGTGCAGGCACGCATCCTGGCCGCCACGCCGGCAGCCAAGAAAGCCGTCTACATCGCGCTGAACAAGCCGGTCGGCATCACCTGCACCACCGATCAGGGTGTCGCCGGCAACATCGTCGACTTCGTCGACCACCCACAGCGGATCTTTCCGATCGGCCGGCTGGACAAGGATTCCGAGGGGCTGATCCTGTTGACCAGCAATGGCGACATCGTCAACGAGATCCTGCGCGTGGAGAACCACCACGAGAAGGAATATCTGGTCGGGGTGAACAAGGCGGTCACCGACGAATTCCTGGCCGGCATGGCCCGTGGCGTGCGCATTCACAACCAGATGACCAGGCCCTGCCGCGTACGCCGTATTGCCAAATTCGGCTTCTCGATCGTGTTGACCCAGGGCCTGAACCGGCAGATCCGCCTGATGGCCGCGGCATTCGGTTACCGCGTGACCCAGCTGCGCCGCGTGCGCATCGACAACGTCCGGCTGGCGCACCTGAAAGTCGGGCAATGGCGCAACCTCACCGGGGCAGAGCTGAAAGGCCTGCTGCCCGGCCGCACGCAGTGGTGAACGCCCCGCCGAACAGGCATTGCCCGCCTGCAAAACGCTCCCGCGTGTACAGGTAGGAGGTCGCGCCTGGCGCTCAGGCGGCGGGCAGACTCTGCAGGTCCCAGCGCGGGCGCACCTGCACCGTTTCGTCCTGATGCTGGCCCCCGGCCAGCCGGATCGCACCGGCCAGCGCGATCATCGCGCCGTTGTCGGTGCAGAAGTCCAGCCGCGGGAAATACACCCGGAAACCGTCTTTCGCGGCGACCGCCGCCAGTTCGCTGCGCAATCGCCGGTTGGCGCCGACGCCGCCGGCGATCACCAGCCGCGCCGTGCCGCTGGCCTCAAGTGCACGCCGGCACTTGATGATCAGCGTGTCGATGATCGCCTCCTCGAACGCGCGGGCGATGTCGGCCCGGGTCTGTTCGCCGTGGTCGCTGGCCTGCCACGCCAGCAGGACCTGGGTCTTCAGGCCGGAGAAGCTGAAATCCAGCCCCGGCCGGTCGGTCATCGGACGCGAGAAGCGGCAGGCGCCGGCATGCCCCCGTTCGGCCAGTTTCGCCAGCGCCGGTCCGCCCGGATACGGCAGGCCCATCATCTTGGCGGTCTTGTCGAACGCCTCGCCGGCCGCGTCGTCCAGCGTGTCGCCCAGTATCGTGTATTGGCCGATCGCCTCGACCTCGACCAGCAGCGAATGCCCGCCGGACACCAGCAGCGCCACGAACGGCGGCTGCGGCGGATCGTCCTCCAGCAGCGGCGCCAGCAGATGCCCTTCCATGTGATGCACGCCGACCGCCGGCACGCCCAGCGCCCACGCCAGTGCGCGCCCGACGGACGCCCCGACCAGCAGCGCACCGACCAGGCCAGGCCCGGCGGTATACGCCACCCCGCCCAGATCCTGCACGCGCAGCCCGGCCTCGGCCGTCGCCTCGCGGATCAGCGGCAGCAGCTTGCGCACGTGGTCGCGGCTGGCCAGCTCCGGCACCACGCCGCCGTAGTCGGCGTGCAGCTTGATCTGGCTGTACAAGGTGTGTGCCAGCAGCCCGCGCCCCGGCGCGCCCGGCTCCCAGCGCAACAGCGCCACGCCGGTTTCGTCGCAGGAGGTCTCGATACCCAGGATGGGCCTGCCCGAGGCAGGCTTTGAAAATTCGGTGGTAGGCACGCTATACTTCCCTGCTCGACATATTCAACAGTCCCGTTTCCGCGGGCAGATTACCACTCGGAGTTTCCATGCCCAACGTAAAAGTTCGCGAGAACGAGCCGTTCGAGATTGCTCTGCGTC
>JAGWNA010000105.1 GCA_028871555.1 Lysobacteraceae bacterium | reverse complement strand
CTTGTCGCTGTTGGCCGCCGCCGGCGCGCTCGAGCTGCCCGACCAGTTCTGGTTCTGGTCGAGGTAGGCGAACTGCGCGAACAGCGTGGTGCCGCTTTGCGTGGTGGTCGGCAGCTGGCCGCCGGTGCCCACCTCGAACAGGCCGCAGCCGCAGGCGCAGGCGATCGCGTCGCCCGGCAGGGCCAGGGTCAATAGCAGCGCGACCGATGGAAGCGCCGCAATGGCTTTGGAACGAATAAAAATAGTCATGTTGAAATCCTGAACAATGATGCTGCCGCCGTGCGGCGCAGATTCGGTGATGCCAACGCCGCATGCCGGCGACGCCCTGCCCGCGATGGCGGCAAGGGGCCCCGCGATGGCGGCAGGGGACAAGTTGCGATGAGTCAGGTTCGACGGGAGGTGGATACGCGGCGATGGCCGCTACACCGGTGCGTCGGGCACCCGCACGCTCAACCCGGCAGTGGCGGCCCGCGCGGCGAAGCGCTCAACAGCTGTGGCAGCGGCCCGACGGGAACCGTGGGGGCGCGCAGCACCTGTGCCGACAGCGCCAGCGGCGGCAGTGCCGGCAGTGCGTCGCCGGCCACCATGGGGCTGTGGCAAAACAGGCAGCAGTAGCCGCATTTGTCGAGAATGGATGAGGGATCGGGTGACG
Source organism: Lysobacteraceae bacterium (assembly GCA_028871555.1). GTDB lineage: Bacteria > Pseudomonadota > Gammaproteobacteria > Xanthomonadales > Rhodanobacteraceae > Rhodanobacter. Next base: position 7,342 of record JAGWNA010000105.1, on the reverse strand, counting down.
TGGACCGATGCTGCTGGCCGAGTCCGAGCGAGCTGCCCAGGGAACCGGGGTTCATCGAACCCATGCCGTCGGGCATGCTGCGCGAGACAACGGGCATGACGACCGTCAGCCACATGGCGACGAGCGCCAGACCTCTGACAAAGCCGGTACGAGTTGTCCTGCGAAAATCCCCCATTGCGGCATTCTGCCGTGCCGGCCGGGTAGCGGCAAGTCCGACCGGTTGCCGGCGATCGCCGTCCGCAAACTGGACGGCCGGCATGCCGGCCGTTCGGCGCATCTTCAAGGATTCGGGCACGCGAGGGCCGCAGTCGCCGGGCACGTGCCGATCCGCGATGCCGGCCAGGGCACCCGGTTGCCCCGTGCCTGAACTGACCTCCCGGCAAGCCGTACTTCGCCCACTGATCCATCCTGCACGTGCCGATGCGTCTACCCGGTCCATTCGGGCTTGCCACGCCCATGGCTTGCTGCGCAGAGCTTCAAGTTGACGAACTGTAATGATATAACATTACATTTCGTCAACTTCCCGATGGTCAAAGGCCATATGAAACTCACCCTGCTTGCCCTGAGCATCGCCGCTTCGCTGTGCACGGCGCCGGCCTGCGTCGCTGCCGCATCCGCGCCGTCCGCATCCAGCCGCGATGTCCCTTCCGCCGGCAGCAACCCGCGACACCTCAAGGTGAAGCAGCTCGGCGCGGTAGGTGTCACGGCCGTGCTGGACCAGGCGCGCAACGCCTTGTCGCCGGATACCGGCAGCAGCCAGTACGTGATCGACCGGAAGGTGATCGCACAGCTGCCGCTGGGAGCATCCACGCCGCTGAACCAGGTGCTGCTGCAGGCGCCGGGCGTGGTGCAGGATTCCTACGGCGGCCTGCATGTGCGCGGCGACCATGCCGGCCTGCAATACCGCATCAATGGGGTGCTGATCCCCGAGTCGATCTCCGGCTTCGGCCAGACCCTGGATGCGCGCACGATCCAGAGCGTGAAGCTGCTCGACGGTGCGCTGCCGGCGCAGTACGGCCTGCGCACGGCGGCGGTGGTGGACATCACCACCAGGAACGGCCATGCACTCGGCAACGGCGGCAGCGTGGGCATCACCGGTGGCTCGTTGGGCATGCTGAACCCGAACGCCTCGCTCTGGGGCAGCGGCGGGCGCTGGAGCTGGTTCCTCACCGCCAATTACCTGCAGAGCGACACCGGCATCGAGAATCCGACCTCGAGCCGCAAGCCGATCCATGATCACACCAACCAGGTGAAGGGCTTCGGCGAGGTTTCCTACCTGATCGACAGCGACACGCGCCTGAGCTTCATGTTCGGCGTCACCGACAACCGTTTCCAGATCCCCGGCAACCCCGGGCAGGCGCCGCAGTTCGGCTATCTGGGCCGGACGGATTTCAACTCCGCGCTGCTCGATGAGCAGCAGCGTGAAAAGACCCGCTTCGGCACGCTGGCGCTGCAGGGCAGGCTGGGCCGCACGGACTACCAGGTGTCGCTGGGGCAGCGCTACACCAGCGTCGGTTTCAGCCCCGACCTGGTCGGCGACCTGATGTTCAACGGCGTCGCCGCGGCGGTGAGCCGCAGCAACCGCGCCAGCACCGTGCAGGCCGACTTCGCCACCCCGCTGGGCGACAGCAACACGCTGCGCTATGGCATCTACGGCAGCTTCGAGCACGCCTTCAGCGGCAATGACGCGTGGGTGTTTCCGGCCGACGCGAACGGCAACCAGGCCAGCACCACCCCCGTCAACATCGTCGACGACAACCGGCTCGTCGCCAGGACCTGGTCCGGCTACCTCCAGGACGAGTGGAGCCTCGGCGAGAAGTGGACGATCAACTATGGCCTGCGCGGCGACCGGTACTCGCTGGCCGGTGCCACCAGCAGCCAGCTCAGCCCGCGCCTGGGCGTGGTCTGGCAGGCCACCGACAGCACCACCGTGCATGCCGGCTACGCGCGCTACTTCACGCCGCCGGCCACCGAGATGATCACCACCTCGAACATCGCCAGGTTCGACGGCACCACCAACGCGGTGTCCAATCCCGGCAATGCGCAGCCGCTGGCCGAACGCTCGGGTTATTTCGATCTCGGCGTGTCGCGGAACGTCGGCCCGTCGCTGACCCTGGGTCTGGACGGCTATTACCGCGACGTGCGGCGGCTGCAGGACGAAGGCCAGTTCGGCGCCGCGCTGGTCTTTTCCACCTTCAATTACGCCCGTGGCCATGTCGGCGGCATGGAGTTCAGCGCCAACTACGACCAGGGTCCGCTTGCGGCCTATTTCAACCTGGCCTACAGCCGTGCGATGGGCAAGCACGTGATCACCAGCCAGTACAACTTTGCGGTGAGCGATCTGGCGTATATCGCCGGCAACTACATCCACCTCGATCACGACCAGACCTACACCTCGTCCGGAGGCATCAGCTACGCCTTCGACGACAAAACCAGGGCTGGTGCGGACTACCTGTTCGGCAGCGGCCTGCGCCGGGACGGGACAGTGCCGAACGGCAGCTCGATGCCTGACTACTTCCAGCTCAACCTGAGCGTCTCGCGCGACTTCGAGTTCGCCGGCACCGGCAAGCTGCACGCCCAGCTGGCGCTGATCAATGCGCTGGACCGTACGTACGAATTGCGCGACGGCACCGGGATCGGCGTGGGCGCGCCGCAGTTCGGCCCGCGGCGCGGCGTCTACCTGAGCCTGCAGAAGGACTTCTGATCGACGGCGTCTTCGTCGACGACCATGCTCCTGCCGCGCCGGGTCCCGTGCGGGCATCGCAGGCACCGGTAGCCGTCGGGGCAATGACCCGGCCCGCTGGCGGGGACGGTGCCGCGCGCATGCGCTACCGCGCGGATCGACAGGCCGCTCCCGGCGGACCGCACTTCCGCGTTGCGGACCGCAAGCCCGCTGTTATCGCCCGCCGGGCCGCAAACCGCCATAGGCCAAAAGCTTGCCCGCGTGCCCATCGCCTCGGGCCGACGAGTCGCGTACGCTCTGGCCCTGTCGTGCTGCGCCCGGGGGTTGCCGGGCCAGTGCGCCGTCCAGGGGATGGTCGCCGCGCGGCCGATCTGGCCCGCTCCCGCGGGCACCACCAGAGGGAGGACTGGTTTCATGCGTACCCGGTTTCTGCTTGGCGTTGCCGTGCTGCTCGCCGCCACGTCCGCCCATGCGCTGACAGCCGATGAGCTGGTGGCGAAGAATCTCGACGCCCGTGGCGGCCTCGACAAGATCCACGCGATCACCAGCCTGAAGCTCGAAGGCAAGCTGCGCATCGGCGGCCAGTTCGAACTCGGCTTCACCGAATACCAGAGGGCGCCGGACTCGGTGCGCAACGAGGCGACGATCCAGGGCCTGACCCAGATCCAGGCCTGGGACGGCAGGGAGGCCTGGCAGATTTCGCCGTTCCAGGGGCGCCGCGAGCCGGAGAAGATGTCCGACGACGACGCACGGTCGCTGGCCGACGACGCCGCGATCGGCGGGCCACTGGCCGACTGGAAAGCGAATGGCAGCACGCTGGCCTACCTCGGCACCGAGGACATCGACGGCACCCGGGCGCACAAGCTCAAGGTCACGCTGAAAAACGGCGACATCGAATATGTGTATCTGGACCCGGATTATTTTCTCGAGATCCGCCGGATCAGCCAGCTGACGGTGCGCGGCACGCAGGTGAAAGTGGTGGCCGATTACAGCGATTACGAGCGGGTGAACGGCGTGTATTTCCCGTTCTCCACCACGATCGAATCCAGGGGCAGCGGCGATGGCGGCACCCAGCAGTTCACGGTCGAGAAGGCCACGGCGAACATGCCGATGGGCCGCAGCCTGTTCGCGTTCCCGGCCAGTGCCGGAGCCGGCCACGGAACGGAAGGAGCGAAACGATGAAATCCCGCCATCACAAGCATCTCGCGATCCCGGCCCTGCTGGTCGCCCTGTCCTGCATGGCCGGCACCGGCGCCGCCGCACCTGCCGCCGCCGCGGCCGACGGCATGGCCCGCTTCGACGCCGGTGCGATCTCCGGCCTGGGCGCGCGCAACATCGGCTCGGCCACGATGAGCGGGCGCATCGCCGCGCTCGCGGCAATGCCCGAAAAGGACGGCAAGCTGCTGCTCTACGTGGGCGCCGCCAGCGGCGGCGTGTGGAAGTCCACCGACGGCGGCACCACCTTCACCCCGGTATTCGACAAACAGCCGGTGCAGTCGATCGGCGACATCGCGATCGACCCCTCGCGGCACGACACCGTGTGGGTCGGCACCGGCGAATCGTGGATGCGCAACACGGTGTCGATCGGCGACGGCATCTACAAGTCCACCGACGGCGGCGAGAGCTGGACCGACATGGGCCTGAAGAACTCCGAGCGCATCGCCAAGATCGCGATCGACCCGCACGACGGCAACACCGTCTACGCCTGCGTGCCGGGCAAGCTGTGGAGCGACTCGTCCGACCGCGGCCTGTACAAGACCACCGATGGCGGCAAGTCGTGGAAACTGGTGCTGAAGGGCCGCAACCTGTCCACCGGCTGCGCCTCGCTGGCGATGGATCCGAAGCATCCGAACGTGCTGTTCGCCGGCATGTGGGATTTCCGCCGCAAGGGCTGGACCTTCCGCTCCGGTGGCGTATCGCCGACCGCGCCGTCGGCCAGCGGCCTGTTCCGTTCGGCCGACGGCGGCAGGTCGTGGACCGAGATCACCAACGCCGCCAACAAGGGTTTCCCCGCCAAGCCGTTCGGCCGCATCGCGGTGGCGGTGGCGCCGTCCAATCCCTCGATCGTCTACAGCCTGGTCGAATCGACCGACTCGGCGCTGTACCGCTCCGACGACGGCGGCAGAACCTGGCAGCCGCGCGACAAGAGCCAGCTGATGGTGTGGCGGCCGTTCTACTTCGCCAATCTCATCGTCGATCCCGACAACCCCGACCGCCTGTTCAAGCCCGACCTCAACCTGATCCAGAGCCTCGACGGCGGCAAGAGCTTCGCCAACGTCGGCGGCGGCACCCACGGCGACTCGCACGTGGTGTGGATCGATCCGCGCAACACGAAACGGATCATCGTCGGCGACGACGGCGGCCTGTGGTATTCGCAGGACGGCGGCAACAAATGGTGGAAGGCGAACAACCTGCCGGTGTCGCAGTTCTACCACGTGAGCGTGGACGACGCCGACCCCTACCGCGTCTACGGCGGCCTGCAGGACAACGCCTGCTGGGTCGGCGACTCGGCCTACCCCGGCGGCATCGCCAACGCGCAGTGGGAGAACTTCTGCGGCGGCGACGGCTTCTGGATGTTCGACGATCCGGCCGACGGCAACTACATCTACATGGAGACCCAGGGCGGCAGCATCACGCGCGTCAACCGCCATACCCACGAGGCACGCGACATCCAGCCCAGGCCCGGCTACCACGAGAAGCTGCGCTGGAACTGGAACACCCCGATCGCGCTGAGCCCGAACGAAAAAGGCACAATCTACATCGGCGCGCAGTTCCTGTTCCGCTCGCGCGACCACGGCCAGAGCTGGCAGCGCATCTCGCCGGACCTCACCACCAACGACCCGAAAAAGCAGGAGCAGGAGAAATCCGGCGGCGTCACCGTGGACAACTCCGCGGCCGAGGCCTACACCACGATCTACTCGATCAGCGAGTCGCCGAAGCAGGCCGGACTGATCTGGGTCGGCACCGACGACGGCAACCTGCAGCTGACCCGCGACGGCGGCAGGCGCTGGAGCAACCTGGTGCGCAACATCCGCGGCCTGCCCGCCGGCGAGTGGGTGTCCTGGGTGCAGGCCGACAACGTCGACGCCGGCACCGCCTACGTCGCCTTCGACCGGCACAGCTTCGGCGACATGGCGCCGTACATCTACAAGACCACCGACTACGGCAAATCGTGGACGGCACTGGTCACGCCCAAGGACGACAAGGGCCTGCGCGGCTACGTGCACGTGATCAAGCAGGATCCGGTGAAGCCGAACCTGCTGTATGCCGGCACCGAGTTCGGCCTGTGGATCTCGATCGACGGCGGCGCGCACTGGGCGCAGTTCAAGGGCGGCGACTTCCCCGCCGTGGCGGTGCGTGACATCGCGTTCCAGCAGCGCGATGCGGACCTGGTGCTGGCCACCCACGGCCGCGGCATCTGGATCGTCGACGACATCACCCCGCTGCGTGCACTGGACGCCAAGGTGCTGAACAGCGAGGCGAGCTTCCTGCCCTCGCGGCCGGTGCAGCAGCGCATCGAGGCCTGGGGCGGCTGGCCCGGCGGCGATGCCGCCTTCGTCGGCCCCAACCCGGCCGACGGCGCGGTCATCACCTACTACCAGCGCAGCCGCCACCTGTTCGGCAAGTTGAAGATCGACGTGCTGGACAGCCAGGGCCGGCTGCTCGACACCTTGCCGGCCAGCGTGCGGCGCGGCATCAACCGGGTCACCTGGTCGATGCGGACCAGGCCGCCGCAAGTGCCGCCGGCGGCGCAGATCGCCTTCAACTCGATCGTGGGCCCGCGCGTGGTTCCGGGCGTCTACACGATCCGCATGACCAAGGGCAAGGACGTGTTCGAAACCCGGCTGAAGGTCGACCTCGACCGGCGCGACACCTTCTCGGTCGCCGACCGTCAGGTGCAATTCGATGCGGCCACGCGGGTCAAGCGGTTGTTCGGCAACATGAGCGACCTGGTCGCGCGGATCAATGCCGTGCGCACCGCGGCAGACGCCGAAGCCGCCGCGCTGCCGGCCGGCGATGCGATGCGCAAGCCGCTGGCCGAACTCGGCGACCGCGCCAACGCCATCCGCAAGAAGATCGTGGCCACCACCGAAGGCGGCGCGATCACCGGCGAGGAACGCCTGCGCGAACATGCCGACCAGCTGTACGGCGCGATCATGTCCTACGAGGGGCGCCCTTCGGATTACCAGATGGCCTACATCGACACGCTCGAACGCGAACTGGGCGACGTGCAGCAGTCCTTCGCCGGCTTCCAGCACGGCGAGCTGGCGAAAACCAACGCCGTGCTGAAGGCGCATCAGCTCAAGCCGATCGCCGTTCCCGCCTCGATGCCCGAACAGGACGGCGAATCCGGCGGCGGCAAGGAAGGCATGGAAGCGCTGATGCGCGGGTTGGAACGCGACTGATGAGAGAACGCGTCATCAGCCACCGGCCCCGGAGAGGATGGCCCAGACAGCCATGGCTCGGAAGCAGACCGCTTTTTGCCCGTCATTCCGGCGAGGCGCTACTCGACAGCGAAGCTGGTCAAGCTGGCTCGTCATCCCAGCGAAAGCTGGCTCGTCATCCCAGCGAAAGCTGGCTCGTCATCCCAGCGAAAGCTGGCTCGTCATCCCAGCGAAAGCTGGCTCGTCATCCCAGCGAAAGCTGGCTCGTCATCCC
>JAGWNA010000003.1 GCA_028871555.1 Lysobacteraceae bacterium | reverse complement strand
GGAGCGCACCCTGTGCGCGGTGGTTCTCGCCACACGTGCTTCCAGAGCCATCGCGCACAGGGTGCGCTCCTACGACAATGACCATTCCGACAACCCGATGCCACCATTCGCCGACCTGCCATGCCGAAAACCTATTTCACCCCCGCCACCTTCCGTTTTCTGAGCGCGCTGGATCGCCACAACAGCCGCGAATGGTTCGCCGCGCACAAGGACGACTACGAGCGCCATGTGCGCGAGCCGTTCCTGCAGCTGATCGGCGACCTGCAGGCGCCGCTGGCGAAGATCAGCCCGCACTATCGCGCCGACACGCGCAAGAACGGCGGCTCGCTGTTCCGCATTTTTCGCGACACGCGCTTCTCCGGCAACAAGCTGCCGTACAAGCCGTGGCAGGGCGCGCGGTTTTTCCACGAACGCCACCGCGAAATTCCGGCGCCGTCGTTCTACATGCACATCCAGCCCGGCGGCTGCTTCGCCGGCGGCGGCATCTGGCATCCGGAACCGGACGCGCTGAAACACATCCGCGCCTTTCTGGCCGACAACCCGGCGGCATGGAAACGCGCCACGCAAGGCAAGGCCTTCCGTGAGCATTTCACCTTCTGGGGCGAATCGCTGAGCCGCCCGCCGCGCGGCTTCGATCCCGATCACGCGCTGATCGAAGACCTCAAGCGCAAGGATTTCGCCGCCGGCGAAGGCTTCGACGATGCGCTGGCCTGCTCCGCCGAACTGCTGCCGTGGGTGGTGCACAATTTCAAGCGTCTCGCACCGCTGCTCGACTACCTGTGCGCGGCGCAGGAACTGGAGTTCTGAGTTTCCCGTAGGAGCGCACCCTGTGCGCGATTTCTCTTGTCACGGCTGCCGCAAAGAGCATCGCGCACAGGGTGCGCTCCTACGAATTCGTGCTGCCGCTGCCGCCCCGGCGCAGCGAATGGACGGCCACGCCGATTCCGATCAGCGCGGTGAACGCCACGTAATGCGCCGGCGCCAGCACGCCGAAGCGCTGCACCAGCATGCCGATCAGCGGCGGCGTCAGACCGCCGAACAGCGCATAGGCGATGTTGTACGAGAACGACAACCCGGAAAACCGCACCGCCGGCGGAAACGCCACCACCATCAACGCCGGTACCACGCCGACCACGCCCACGCTGAAGCCGACCAGCGCATACAACCCGATGAAATGCACGCCGCCGGCCTGCAGATCGAGATACAGCGCATAGCCGGTCAGCAACAGGGCGACCGCCCCGAACAGCAAGGCCTGCGCATGACCGATCCGATCGGCCAGCCAGCCGTAGGACAGGCAACCCAGCGCCAGCGCGAACGATGCCACGTTGTTGCCGAGGAACGCGCGAGCCGGCGCGAGGTGGAACGTCGACTGCACCAGCGAAGGCGTCATCAGGATCAGCACCACGATCGCGGCGGTCAGCATCCAGGTGACCAGCATCGACTTCAGCACGCCGGACAGGTGCTGCGCGAACACCTGCCTGAGCGGCAGACCGCTGGCCAGTTCGCGCCGTGCATGCATCGCCTCGAACACCGGCGTTTCGCTGAGCCAGCGGCGCAGCCACACCGCCACGAAGCCAAACACGCCGCCGACCAGGAACGGCAGCCGCCAGCCGTAACCGAGCACCTGGGCGGGCGTCATGCTGCGAGTGATCGCCGCGGCCACCAGCGAGCCGATCAGGATGCCGACGGTAAGCCCGGCGGTCAGGCTGGCGCAGGCGAAACCGATCCGCTGCCGTGGCACATGCTCGGCCACGAACACCCATGCCCCCGGCACCTCGCCGCCCACCGCGATGCCCTGCACCACCCGCAGCAGCAACAGCAACAGCGGCGCCAGCATGCCGATCTGCGCATACACCGGCAGCAGGCCGATGCCCAGCGTCGGCACGGCCATCAGGAACACGCTGAGCGTGAACATCTTCTTGCGCCCCAGCTTGTCGCCGTAATGCGCCATCACGATGCCGCCCAGCGGTCGCGCCATGTAGCCCGCCGCAAAGATGCCGTAGACCTTGACCTGCGCCAGCCACGGCACGGTGTCGTGCGGAAAGAACAGCTGGCTCAGCGGCAGCGCAAAAAACACGAACACCACGAAGTCGTAGAACTCCAGCGCGCCGCCCAGCGCCGCCAGGCTGAGCGTGCGGACGTCGCGTCGCCGAAGTGAGCCGGCAGTTTCGGCAACGGCAGTGAAGTCGCTCATCGGGCAATGCGATCCGTTCGGCACGAAGGGGCGACACCATACCGCACGACAGGCCCTCGCGCGCAGCATGATGTGCTCCGCTGGGGCGGTGCGACGGCAATTGTGCAGATGCGTCAAGACTGGTGCGTATGGCGCTGTTAGAGTCCATGCGCGACCGCATGGTTTAGGGGAACCTGCGGTCTCCATCGATGCCTCGACGGCATCCTCAACGGTCGGCCTGCCTGCAGCAACGGGTGGCTTTGCGTGCCCGTTTCCGCTCGCCAGTCGACTTCATCCGCGGCATCCGCCGCCTTCGAAGGGGACAACACATGCGACGCTTGTGGCTAACGCTTTCACTGGCACTGACCAGTGCCTCGGCACTGGCAACGACCACCGGGGTCGCCCTGGTGCACGGCACCGGCAATCAGACCGATGCCTACAACAACTACTGGCAGGCCGCGATGGTCGAGGGGATCCGCAACGGCCTCACCGACCGCAGCAACCTGCTGGTGGTCAACTGCGACTTCGACCAGTACATGTGGGACGATCGCGCGGCCGGCTGCCTCGCCACCCAGCTGACCGCCTTCATCCAGAACCGGCACATCGACCGTCTGATCGTCATCACGCATTCCAATGGCGGCAACGTGATGCGCTGGATCCTGTCCAACCCGACCTGGGACGCGCGCTACCCGGCCATCATCCAGCGCATCGCCAAAGTCGATGCGCTGGCGCCCTCCAGTGCCGGCACGCCGTTGGCCGATGCGGTGATCGCCGGCAATGTATTCGAGTCCGCGCTCGGCTGGTTGCTCGGCTACAAGACCGATGCCGTACGCCAGCAACAGGTCGGCTGGATGGCCACCTACAACCAGCAATATTTGCTGGGTACAGCCGGTCGGCCGGCGTTGCCGGTGGCGTTTCGCGACGTGGTCGGCACCGATGTGGTCTCGGCATTCTGGAGTAGCCAGGCGTACTGCGGCGGCTACACCGACAGTGTGGGGCTGGAAATCACCCAGAACTGGTTGAACAGCTGTTCCGACGGCTTCATCGAATGCACCAGCGCATCCGCCGCCGGCACGGTCTGGTTCAGGGACACGCAACGCACCAGCGGTGGCTCGGTGCTGAACCATAACCAGAGCCGTCGCGCCTGCTTCGGGCTCGAATCCATTCTCGCCAACGACCTCAAGGGATGATCGCCATGAAGCCACGCATTCTTGCCGGCTCCGTGCTGGCAATCCTGACCATGTCACCGGTCTTCGCCGGTACCCGGGCCCTGCTGCCGCCACAGACGGGCGACATGGTGCCCACCGTGCTGCTCGCACGCACGCCAGCACCCAGCTTCGGCATGGCCGCCGCACCTGCATCGCACGTGCATCTGGAACGCCAGCCGGTCAGCATCAGCTGGGCGCTGCCGCACGACTCTTCGCTGCTAACCACGCCCCAACCGTTTGTGCGCAGCAGCCGCGAATACTGGATCGATGCGGCGGCCAGTTCGCTGCAGCAGGGGATCGAGCTTCCATTGACCGCGCCGGGGGCAATCATTCGACTGAGCCCGAGCGACCCCCTCGCAGGTAAATTGCAGCCCGCCACCGTCCACCTCCAGCTCGGTCGCCATGCGCTGACTGCCGGCCAGGCATCCAGCCAGATCGCCGATGCGCGGTCCCTGCATGAGGCCGGCATGGACGTACCGGCCGCTTCACTGGTGATGAAACTCAACCCCGCGCTGGGCTCAGGCATGGCGACCCTGCGGGCACCCACGGCCAGTGGCCGTTACGTGGTACATGTTTTCGAACCACAAAGCGCATACACGCTCACCGCTGCCGGCAATCGCGACGACGTATTGCTTGGCCGCGACGTGCATGTCCGTGTCGCCCTGCATGACGCAAACACCGAAATGCCCCTGCAGGCCGTCGGCGGATACCTGCGCGCACCCGATGGCCACATCACGACGCTGACCTATCAACGTCAGACCGACGGCAGCTTTGCGGTCGATGTCCAGCCGAAGGACATTCCGGCCACGCCGGGGCTGTGGGAAGTGCACAGCTTCAGCTCGGGCCACGACGCCGCCGGCAACACCGTGCGCCGCGACACCACCACGGTATTTTCCGCCGCGGTGCCGGATGCGCGGCTGAGCGGCATCGCCGAAACAGCCCGCGCCAGCGACCAGGGCATCGACATCACGCTCGGCGTGACCGTGCAAGGCAGCAGCCGCTATGCGGTTTCCGCCGTTCTGTACGGGCGCAGTGCCGACGGACTGATGGTGCCGGCGGCCTATGCGCAATCGGCGGCATGGCTGCCCAGGGGCAACGGACAACTGGTGCTGCATTACAACGCGGCCAGTCTCACGGGTATCGGCGCACCGTATGAAGTGCACGACCTGCGCCTGCAGGATCAGCCGGCAATCGGCCTGATCGAGCGTCGGGCCGTGGCGCTGCGGTTCGACACCTTGTAGTTGTCCCCTTTTAGTTGTCCCCTTTCCGGCCAGGGATGGCCCATGCGGTTCGCGTTGCGGAAAATCGCGGTGGTGGCGCAAGCCGGGCCACCACCACCCGCACGGCTCATGCCTGGTCGAAAGGGAACGTCAGCACGTCGGCGATCGCATCGGTGCCGGCCAGACACATCAGCAGGCGTTCGATCCCCAACGCCACACCGGCGCAATCGGGCATCGCGTCGAGCACGGCCAGCAGGTGCGCATCCAGCGGCAGCTCGCGCTGGCCACGCGCGCAGCGCACGGCGTTGTCGCGCTCGAAGCGGGCGCGCTGCTCGGCGGCGTCGTTCAACTCGTGATAGCCATTGGCCAGTTCGTGGCAACCGAGGTACAGCTCGAAGCGCTCGGCCATCGGCGGCTCGCCGGGACGGACCTTCGCCAGCGCGCACTGGCTGGCCGGGTAGTCGTGGATCACCGTGATGCGGTCGCGCGGAAACGCCGGCTGCAGCTTGTGGGTGATCAGCAGATCGAGCCAGTCGTCGCGGGTCAGTCCCGCCGGATCGATGCCGTAGGCGGCCAGCGGTGCGCGCAGTTCGTCGAAACTGGCGTGGATCGGATCGAGCCCCAGCTCGTCGAGGAACAGCTGCCGGTAGTTCTCGATCAGCACCTCGGCACGCCGGCCCACCATCGCCAGCGCCGCCTCGACCAACGCGATGGTCTCCTCCATCAGTCGCCGATGGTCCCAGCCGACCCGATACCACTCCAGCATGGTGAACTCGGGGTTGTGCCGGCCGCCGGCCTCGCCGTTGCGGAACACCCGGCCCAGCTCGTAGCAGTCGCCGATGCCGGCGGCCAGCAACCGCTTCAGCGCAAACTCCGGCGAGGTACGCAGCCAGCGCGTTCGCGCGCCGGCATCCACGTGCCCGCTGAACGCGGTGCTGAAACTGTCGATGTTCGGATCGGTGTTGCCGGCCGCGGACAGGATCGGCGTCTCCACCTCCAGCACCTCGCGTTCGGCGAAGAACACGCGGATCAGGGCATAGAGGCGTGCGCGCAGGTGCAGCGCCGCATGCTTGCCGGCGCCGCTCATGCCGACCACGCCGCGTGCTGCAGGATCACCCGGCCGCCTTCGGCGTCGGCGTAGCTGCGCCCCTGTCGCTGCCAATAGGGATTGGAGGCGGCCACCGCGGCGAAACCGGCCCGCTCCATCGCCGTGCAGCGAGCCTGCCACTCCTCCTGCTCGGGCAGGTAGAGCACCAGTGCCTGCTCGGGATGTGGTGGTGGCGGCGGCGCTTCACCGCGTACGTGCACCAGTTCCAGGTGCCACGGGCCGCGCGGATGGCCCAGGATGATGCCGTCGAAGCCCGCATGATCGACGAAGCGGCCCAGCTCGGTAAGGCCAAGCCCCTCGCGGTATTGCGTGGCGAGAGCCTCAAGGTTGGCGCAGGCACGCGCCACGCGCAGCACCGGCAGCTTCACTGCCCGCCCTCGTGCGCCTGCAGCAGCGCCAGCAACTGCGCTTCGTCCCATACCGGCACGCCCAGCTCGTTGGCCTTGTCCAGCTTGGAGCCGGCCGCCTCGCCGGCGACCACGAAGCTGGTCCTCTTCGAGACCGAGCCGGACACCTTGGCGCCCAGCGCCTCCAGCCGCTCCTTGGCCTCGTCGCGGGTCAGCGCGGTCAGCGTGCCGGTAAGCACCGCGGTCTGCCCGGCCAGCGGCGCTTGCGCGACCTGCGCCGATGCCGGGATCGCCGCCAGCAGCCGCTGCATCGCCACCTCGGCGTGGCGCAGTTGCGCCAGCGCATGGGCATGCTCCAGGTGGCTCTCCAGGTTGTTCGCCGCCGCCTGCGGCAGGCCAGCGGTGATCCAGTGCGCGGCGCCGCCTGCCAGCAGTTGGTCCAGCGTGGGGAAATGCTGTGCCAGCAGGGCTGTGCGCTTGGGACCGAGCTGGTTGATCCTGGCCATGTCAAGCAGGGTGGCCAGACCCAGCTGCTCGCGCAGGCGCGGGTCGGGATCGCCCTCGTCGCCGAAGACGATCCCCGCCGCAAGCAGCGCATCGACCACCTGCTGGTTGCCCTGCTGTGCGAAGAAGCCGGCGATCGAGGCCGCCACCTCGTCGCCGATGTCCGGCAGCACGCGCAGCACCGGCGCCGGCATGCTGCGCACGAACTCCAGCCGGCCTAGCGAGGCCGCCAGCGTCTTGGCGGTACTCTCGCCGATGTGCATGATGCCCAGTGCGAACAGGAAGCGCGGCAAGGTGGTGCGCTTGCTGGCCGCGATCGCCTCGATCAGGTTTTCCGCCCACCTGGTGGCGATCTTGCCCTGCTTCACCGTCTCCGGCGTGGTGCCGTCGCGCTCATCGGCGCGGCACTTCATGGCGACGAAATCATCGACGGTGAGGCCATACAGGTCGGCCGGCGTCTTCACCATCTCGAACTCGACCAGCGCGTCGACGAAGCGTTCGCCGAGACCGTCGATATCCATCGCGCGGCGCGAGGCGAAATGGAGCAGCGCCTCCTTGCGCTGCGCCGCGCAGACCAGCCCGCCGGAGCAGCGGTAGGCCGCTTCGCCCTCCTCGCGCAGCAGCGCCGAACCGCACACCGGGCAATGCGCGGGCATCTTCCAGGGACGCGTGTGCGGCGCACGCTGCTCGGGCATCACGCGCACCACTTCGGGAATCACGTCGCCGGCGCGGCGCACGATCACGGTGTCGCCCACCCGCACGTCCAGCCGCTCGATCTGGTCGGCGTTGTGCAGCGTGGCGTTGGTGACGGTGACGCCGGCCACCTGCACCGGGGCCAGCCGCGCCACCGGGGTGGCCGCGCCGGTGCGGCCGATCTGGATCTCGATCGCCTCCACCGTGGTAGTCTGCTCCTGCGCCGGGAATTTGTGCGCGATCGCCCAGCGCGGCGCGCGCGAGACGAAGCCCATCTCGCGCTGGCCTAGATAGTCGTCCAGCTTGTAGACCACGCCGTCGATGTCGTACGGCAGGCTGTCGCGCTTCGCGCCGATGCGGCGGTAATACGCGATCAGGCCATCGAAGCCGCGCGCGGTGTCCACCTCGGGCGAGACCGGGAAACCCCAATCGCGCAGTTGCCGCAAGGTCGCCGAGTGCGTCGGCGGCAGCTCGCCGCCCTCCACCACGCCGACCGCGTAGCCGTAGAAGCTCAGCTTGCGCCTGGCGGTGATCGCCGGATCGAGCTGGCGCAGCGAACCGGCCGCGCCGTTGCGCGGATTGGCCAGCGTCTTCTCGCCGTGCCGGCGCGCGCGTTCGTTGAACGCCTCGAAGTCCTTGCGCAGCATGACCACCTCGCCGCGCACCTCCAGCACCCGCGGCCAGCCCTCGCCACGCAGACGCAGCGGAATCGCCCGCACCGTGCGCAGGTTGGCGGTAACGTCCTCGCCGGTTTCGCCGTCGCCGCGGGTCGCGCCCTGCACGAACACGCCGTGCTCGTAGCGCAGGCTGATCGCCAGGCCGTCCAGCTTCGGCTCCACCGAAAAGAGCGGGTCGCGGCGGTCCAGCGTCTGCTCGATGCGCCGCTCGAACTCGGCCACCTCGCGGTAGCGCTCGCGATCGCTTTCGCCCTCCTGCTCGAAGGCATTGCCCAGCGACAGCATCGGGATCGCATGACGGACTTCGGCGAAACCGCCGACCGCACGCGCGCCCACGCGGCGGGTCGGGGAATCGGCGCTGGCCAGTGCCGGATGCCCGGTTTCCAGCGCTTCCAGCTCGCGCATCAGCCGGTCGTACTCGGCATCGGTGATGTCCGGGTCGTCGAGCACGTGGTAGCGGTAATTGGCCTGCTCGATCCGGTCGCGCAAGTCGGCGGCACGCGCCCTCAGTTCGGCGGAAACGGCGGCGGGGTTCATGTGGTCATCCTCATCCGCCGAGTTTAAGGCAACACTGATCGAGTCTCGCCGTCGTCATGATGGCTGGAAGGCCCGCAGGCTGCGCCGCGCGGCGCCGGGACGCCGGGCCGTCTTCACACCCCGCGCGGCGCAGCCTGCGGGCCTTCCAGCCATCACCTCATCATTTGAAATTCAACACGTTGAGGCCCGTCCTGTCTGTCCGCATGCCTGCTGCAGCGGCGCCGCGGCAGCGGTCGAAAGTAAGCGCAATGAAAGGTCGTGGCGCTAGGCTGGGAAAGTAGCGGCACCGTTCATGCCCGCTGCGGGAGGAGCCCATGCGTGCATCGCGTCTGGCAGCATTCCTCGTTGCCTGCTCTCTCTGCGGCAATGCCCTTGCCGGCGGCGGCCCGTTCGGCATCGACCACCGCCTGCACTACGACAACAGCGGCATCTGGAAGCGCAGCAACCAGCAGGTCCTCATGTACGGCTCGATCCTCACCGTGGGTATCGGCGCGCTGGCGTTCGGCGACGACAACAAGCTCGGCGACACGTTCTGGCGTTCGGCCGATGCGATGCTGGTATCGGGCATCGGCGCCCAGGCGATGAAATACACGTTCCAGCGCGAACGGCCGTCGCAGACGTCCGACCCGAACCGTTTCTTCCACGGCACCCACGCGCAGAGTTTTCCCAGCGGCGAGGTCGCGGCGATCTCGGCGGCGGTCACCCCGTTCATGGTCAACTACGGCAGCGAACACCCGGCCGTGTACGCGCTGGCGCTGCTTCCGGCCTACGACGCGGTGGCCCGCATGAAGACCCGCGGCCACTGGCAGAGCGACGTGCTGGTCGGCGCGGCGCTGGGCACCGGCGTGGGGCTGTGGACGGCGCATCGCCATTCGTCGCTGCTGGTGGGGTGGCTGCCGGGCGGTTTCAGCATCGGCTACGTGCATCACTTCAAGCCCTGATCTGCCCGGCAGGCTGATCTGTCCGGCAAGCTGAAAGGCGACTGACTCCCCGGCCGCCCACCCGGAATAAAAGCTGTCACAGCAGCTATCATGGGACAGCCATGCCTGCCGATGCGTCCACCTCTCCCCTGCCTGCTTCGGATGCCGTGCGGGCGACACTTTCCGCAGCGTCCTCGCGGCATCGTTTTCGTGGCCTGATCTGGCTGGTCGCCGCCTCGTTCTTCATGCAGGCGCTCGATTCGACCATCGTCAATACCGCGGTGCCCGCGGTGGCCGATGCGCTGGGCGTGACGCCGCTGGGCATGCGCACGGCGCTGACCAGTTACGTGCTGACCCTGGCGATCCTGATCCCGGCCAGTCCGTGGCTGTGCGACCGCTTCGGCACGCGCCGGGTATTCGGTACCGCGATCGCGGTGTTCAGTGTCGGCTCGTTGCTCTGCGGCCTCGCCCAGACCCTGCCGCAACTGGTCGCGGCCCGCGTGCTGCAAGGCGTCGGCGGCGCCGCGCTGATGCCGGTGGGCCGCTATGTGCTGGCGCGCAGCATCGACAAGCGCGAGTTCGTGCAGGCGATGAGCACGGTGGCCACGTTCGGCCTGCTCGGTTCGGTGCTGGGGCCGTTGCTGGGCGGCGCGCTGGTGCAGTTCACCAGCTGGCGGCTGATTTTCCTGATCAACGTACCGGTCGGCGTGCTCGGACTGTGGATGAACCGCCACGGCATGCCGGAGTACCGGCTGGCCCGGCCGAACCGTTTCGACCTGCCGGGCTTCGCGCTGTTTGCCGCCGCCTCGGCGCTGCTGCTGGCGGTCGCGGAAATGAGCGGCAGCGCGCTCGATCATCTGCCCGGCATTGCCACCTGCGGCGCGCTGGCGCTGCTGTTCGGCACGCTTTACGTCTGGCACAGCCGGCGCACCACGCATCCGGTGGCGGACCTCGCGTTGTTGCGCGTGCGCAGCGTCCGCGTGGCGCTGGCCGGCAACCTGTTCACGCGTCTGGGCATCTCCGGCATGTTCCTGCTGCTGGTGCTGTTCCTGCAGGTGGGCTGTGGCTGGTCGCCGTTGATGGCGGGCCTGATGATGGTGCCGCAGGCACTGGGCTCGATCGGCGCCAAGTGGCTGATACACCCCCTGCTGAACCGGCTCGGCTACCGGCGCATGCTGCTGGGCAACACCATGGTCGTGGCCGGCCTGCTGGCTTCGTTCGCACTGCTGGGCGGCGCCACGCCGGTCTGGGTGATCGGCGCGATGACCTTCGTCTATGGCGGTTTCATGGGACTGCAATACACCGCGATGAACACGCTGATCTACACCGACCTCGACGTCAGGCACGCATCGATGGCGTCGTCGATGGCATCGACCGCCCAGTACCTGTCGATGAGCTTCGGCATCGCATTGGCCACCATCCTGATGGAACTGTTCCTGGGCCGCCATGCGCAGGTGCCGGCCGCCAATGTCGACGCCTTCCACGCCGCCGTGCTGTTGCTGGCACTGGTCACGCTGGCTGCCGCGCTGATCTTTCTGCGACTGCGCCCGGACCACCCCGCGAGCCATGCCGACGCGCTGCAGCGGGCCGCGCATTGAACGCACAGATCCGGGCCGGCATGGGTAACTGATACCCTGTTGCGCGATCGACGCAACGATTTCATCCCGAGGATTTCCCATGCGATGGCTGACCGCCCTGATCGCGCCGGCCGCAGTGCTTGCCACCATGCCCGTGTCCGCGGCCGAACCCGGCGCCGATGTGAACTTTCACCTGAGCCAGCACCCGGTCGGCTGGATCGCGCTGGCGCTGTTCGTGCTGGCCTACGTGGCGGTGATCCTGGAAGAACGCATCAACGTCGCCAAATCCAAGCCGGTGGTGCTGGCGGCGGCGCTGATCTGGGGCCTGATCGCCTGGCATACCGGCAGCTCGACCGGGCTGGCCACGCAGGCGCGGCAGGCTTTCGAGGCGATGTTCCTGGAATACGCAGAGATCTTTTTCTTCCTGGTGGTGGCGATGACCTACGTCACCGCAATGGGCGAGCGCGGCGTATTCGAGGCGTTGCGCGGACAGCTGATCCGGCACGGCTTCGGCTACCGCAGCCTGTTCTGGATCACCGGATTGCTGGCGTTCCTGCTCTCCCCGGTGCTGGACAACCTGACCACCGCGCTGGTGATGTCGGCGGTGATCCTGGCGGTCGGCGCCGGCAATGCGCGCTTCATCACGCTGGCGCTGATCAACCTGGTGGTGGCGGCCAATGCCGGCGGCGCCTGGAGCGCGTTCGGCGACATCACCACGCTGATGGTGTGGCAGGCGCAGAAGGCGGATTTCTTCGAGTTCTTCCGGATCTTCCTGCCCGCCCTGGCCAACTGGCTGGTGCCCGCCGTACTGATGTTCTTCGCGTTGCCCGCCGGCAAGCCGGAGCGTACGGCAAACGACAGCCGCATCAAGCACGGCGGCATCGCCATCTGCCTGACCTTTGTGCTGACCATCATGATCACCGTGGCCGGCCATCAGCTGCTGGGCATGCCGGCGGTGTACGGCATGCTGACCGGCCTGGCGCTGCTGAACCTGCTGGCCACCCGCATCGACCATCGCCAGCGCCGCTATGCGCTGGCGCAAGGCATCGAGCCGCAGGGCTACTCGATCTTCCAGATCATCGCCAACGCCGAGTGGGACACGCTGCTGTTTTTCTACGGGGTGTTCGCCTGCGTCGGCGGCCTGGCCGCCATCGGCTATCTGGAACTGGCCTCGCACCAGCTGTACGGCAGCCTCGGGCCCAGCGTGGCCAATGCGGCGATGGGGCTGCTGTCGGCGGTGGTCGACAACATCCCGATCATGTTCGCGGTGATCAAGATGAACCCGCCGATGGATCAGGGACAGTGGCTGCTGATCACCCTGACCGCCGGCGTCGGCGGCAGCCTGCTGTCGGTCGGCTCCGCCGCGGGCGTGGCGCTGATGGGCGCTTCACGCGGGCAGTACACCTTCATGCGCCACCTGCGCTGGAGCTGGGCGATCGGCCTGGGCTACGTCGCCAGCATCGCGCTGCACCTGTGGCTGAACGCGGCGCTGTTCACCGGCTGACCGGCCGTGGCCGTGGCACGCGTGCGGCGGCATCCGGCCATCATCGGGCATGATGTCCCCGCGATCGAAGCCGAACCCGCCGGAGACTCCGACCGGCCGAGCGCAACCGGCGGCGCACGTGCCGGCCAGCAGATCAATCGCCGCGCAGATCCCGGTACGCCGCCAGCGCCTGCAGGCGCGACTGGCCCAGATCGGCGATCGGCGCCGGATAACCGCTGTGCCGCAGCAGCACGGGGTCCTTCCAGGGCTCGTGCAGCAGCGGCAGCGGCGCATGGGCCAGCTCCGGCAGCCAGCGGCGCAGATACACACCCTGCGGATCGAACTTGCGTGCCTGCGCGACCGGGTTGAACACGCGGAAATACGGCGCCGCGTCCGCACCGCATCCGGCCACCCACTGCCAGCCCAGCGTGTTGCTGGCCAGGTCCGCATCCACCAGCGTGTCCCAGAACCAGCGTGCGCCATGCAGCCAGTGCTGGCGCAGGTTTTTGGCCAGCAGGCTGGCGGCCACCATGCGCACCCGGTTGTGCATCCAGCCGGTGTGCCACAACTCGCGCATGCCCGCGTCGACCAGCGGAATGCCGCTGCATCCCTGCCGCCATCGTTGCAGCAGCGCGTCGTCCGTCCCGGCCCAGCGAAAGCCGTCGAAGCGTGCATTGAAGTTGGCCGTCGGCGTGGCGGGGAAGTGATACAGCAGGTGATGGGCAAACTCGCGCCAGCCAAGCTCGCGCAGATACGGCTCGAGATCCGGTCGCCGCGCCGCATCCATCCGCTGTGCCCTGGCATGCAGCATGTGGTGGATCTGCCGCGGCGAGATCTCGCCGAAGTGCAGATGCGGCGACAGCCGCGACGTGCCGCGACGTGCCGGCAGGTCGCGCGCCTGCGCGTAATCGCCCAGCGCATCGTCGGCGAAGATCTCCAGCATCTCCTGCGCGCCCTGCTCGCCCGGCGTCCACGTCTCGCGCAGGCCGCTGTCCCAGCCGGTCCGCGGCAACAGCTTCAGCGATGCCAGCGGCACGCCGCCGGCCGCCTGCCCCCAACGCAGCGGCGATGGCGGCGGCAGTGGCGCCGCCCCTGTCAGCCGCGACCGCAGGTTGCGCCAGAACGGCGTGAAGACCCGATACGCCGCGTCCTGCCCGGTGGCGATCCGCCATGGCTCGCACCATAGCGCGGCATTGAAGCTGTGCACTGGCACACCCTGCTCCCGCAGCGCCGCCTTGATCGCCGTGTCGCTTGCGATCGCCGCCGGTTCGTAGCGACGGTTCCAGTACACCGCGCTGGCGCCGGTGCGCCGCAGCACGTCCTGCAGGATCGGCAAGCTGTCGTCGCCCTGGCGCAGGTGCAGATCGCCGTGCCGCTCGCGCATCCGGGCCTGCAACGCGGCCAGCGCGTGATGCAGCCACCAGCGGCTGGCCGCGCCCGGCGCCCATTCGCCCTCCTCTTGCGGGGCATGGATATACAACGGCAATACCTGTTCGTGCGCCGCGCAGGCGGCCGTCAGGGCGGGGTTGTCGGCCAGGCGCAGGTCGCGGCGGAACAGGACGAGGGCAATACTCATGCGCCGCAGTCTAGAGGAGCCGCCCGACGACCGGCGAAGCCGTGGACTGCCCCGGCCATGCCGCCTCCAGCCGCAGGCACCCGCGGCACAGGCCGGTCCGCGTCGCCCCGTTTCGATTTAGCGCACTCTTTACCTGCCTTTCAGCCCACCGGCGTAAAGTGGCGCCATTTCCCGCCCCCCATGGAGTCACCGCATGAAAGCATCACTCCTCCCGCTCGTCGCGATCCTGGCGCTGGCCATCGCACCGCTGGCGCAGGCACAGTCCTCGCGTGGCGTATTGATGCGACCGGACGGCATTTATCTGCGCTGTGACCAGTGCGGTACGGTGGAACGCATCGAACACAACGTCACCGAGGGGCGCCATCACGGCACTGCCGGCACCATCCTCGGCGCGGTCGCCGGCGGCGTGCTCGGCCATCAGGTCGGCCGAGGCAAGGGCAAAGAACTGGCAACGGTCGGCGGCGCCGTCGGCGGCGGTCTTGCCGGCCATGCCATCGGCACCGGCGGCGGCGGCGAAAGCTGGACCATTCGCTTGAGAATGGGCGACGGCAGCTACAGCAACATCCAGGTGAAAGACGCCAGCGACATCCGCGAAGGCGATGTCGTGCAGGTCGACGCAAACGGAAACATCACGCGGATCCAGTGAGCGGTGCCGGGCGTGCATCGAGCGAAACGCCCCGCGAGGGGCGTTTCGCATTGAAGGGGAAGCCGCGGAGCATCGCCCCGCCACGAACGGCTCATCCCGACGGAACAGCGAAGCCGTGCTGCCCGCGCGTTCGTGGAAGGAGGGCCTGGACGCATTGCGGGCGAGTGGCCAGGGCAACGACGAAGAGCCTGCGGCATGGGCCTCCACCGCCGGAGGCCACTCGCTTGCCGCCAGTACGTGCGCCGTCAGTACGTGCCCGGAACTATATCCGGCGACCAGCGCCTGAGCTGCGGGTGAACCTCTTCGATCTGCAACGCGGCGATCAGCTTGTCGGCCTCGTGACGTGTCGCAAACAACATCACGGGTTCGGCGGCTTCGGTGTCGAAGACCATGAAGCCATTGCCTGTGTCGCGAACTTCGAGCATTTCCATGGCTCCATGATGTCCGGAAGTATCCCGCGCGTCCGGTCCATGGGCATTCCGACGTCAGCATCCTGCCGACCTGGACTTCACGCGCGGGATCGCCCCATCCTACGGGAGGGCGCGCGGACCGTGCATCAGAAAGCGGCGCGGGAGCTTGTAGGGGTTTGCCGACATTGTTGCCACAGCGCCAAGTTCGCTCCCCTCGCAGCTGAAGCGCACAACCCTGCGACGACGGGCATCCCCGATCGCGACGCGTTCCGCGGCACGATGGTGGCACCCCGGTTTCCGCATCGGCCTGCAGGGCGCGGCATGCGACACCACCTTAGCTGCGATGGGTTGATGCCTTGCGTGCCATGGCCGGGATCGGAACCCGGCGTTTTGCCGGCACCCGACCGGCCGCTCACGGCCCGCGCCGGCGACCGGACCAGCGCAGCCGGCATCGTTTTTCGTGCAAGACAGCCTGCCGCTGATCAACCGTTCAGCAACACGATCGCATGATAGCCGGACCCGGAGGTCTGGATCGAACCGATCGGCGTCAGGCGACAGCCGATGCCGCAACACCCGGCGGAACCGACGAACCGGGGCACCTCCACTGAGCAGGAGTCTGGTCATGCTGGAAGTACGAAGGAGAAACAACGCCTTTCTGGTCTACGACACCGACGCCGGCGAACCGGTAGTGCTCTTCAGGACCCGTGAAGAAGCAGACGAACTGATCGAAGCACTGCAAACCCAGGAACAGCATGCCCGGTTGCGGCGGTGGTCGATCGACGCCGTGCCGAGCGTGCATTGATCGCGGCCGCTTCGTAACGAAGCTTTGCCGATGCCACGGATGCCCCGACAGGCAGCCGGCTGATCGTGCCGGCACGCGATCCTCGTTGAATTTGATCTCGGCCATCATTCCGCGGGGCGGAACCGCGATTCGCCGGTCGCCCGGACTCGCTGGCGGCCGCACGTGGATCGATGCGAAACACCTCAAGCCCCAAGACCCGTCCAGTCGATGCCAGCCGGGGGCTGCGGCGTCAATCGTTCGGCATGCCGCCGGCCCGGCTGATCCACAGCGCGCCCAGCGTGCCCGCGGCGCCAGAGAGCAGGTACAGGCCGACGTAGCCCACGCCCAGGTAGACCGACAGCGACAACGCCACCAGCGGCGCAAAACCCGCACCCAGCAGCCAGCCGAGGTCGGAGGTGATCAGCGCACCGGTGTACCGGTAGTAGCTGAGGAAGCTCGAGTTCACCGCGCCGGCTGCCTGCGCGTGCGACAGGCCGAGCAACGCGAAACCGATGATGATGAACAGGTAGCCCTCGGCTGTGCCGCCGGCCAGCATGAGCGGGGTCCAGCCGCTGTAGATCGCGATCAGCACGCCGCATACCGCCAGCGTCATGCGGCGGCCGTAACGATCGGCGATGAGCCCGGACAGGAACATGCACGGAATCGCGATCGCAGCGCCGACGATCTGCACCAGCAGGAAGCTGGTCGGCGATTGTCTGGTGAACAACAGCGCCCAGGACAACGCGAAGATGGTTACCAGATGGAACAGCGCGTAGCTGGCCAGTGGCGCAAACGCGCCCAGCGCGATGGCCCGGCCCTGCGTGCGCACCAGCTCGCCCACCGGCGATGGCTCCAGCTCGCGCAACTTGAGCATCGTCGCGTATTCGGGTGTGACCACCAGCCGCAGCCGGGCGAACAGGGCCACCACATTGATGGCGAAGGCCACAAAGAACGGATAGCGCCAGCCCCATGCGAAGAACTCGCCCGGCGTCAGGCTGAGCATCAGGTAGGCGAACAGGCCGGCAACAAGGATGAAGCCGATCGGCGCGCCGAGCTGCGGAATCATCGCGTACCAGCCGCGGCGATTGCGCGGCGCATTGAGCGCCAGCAGCGAGGCAAGGCCGTCCCAGCTGCCGCCGATGGCAAGGCCCTGGCCGAACCGCAACAGGGCCAGCGCGCCGATGGCCACGATGCCGAGCGTGCGGTACCCGGGCAGGAAGGCGATGCCTGCCGTGGTCATGCCGAGCAGGAACAGTGCGACGGTCAGTTTGGTCGCGCGCCCGAACTCCCGTTGCAGCATCAGGAAGAACAACGAGCCCAACGGGCGCCCGATGAACGCCAGCGCGAAGATCGTGAACGAGTAGAAAATGCCGCCGAGTTCGCTGGCGAAGGGAAAGAACACCTTCGGAAAGACCAGCACACAACCGAGCCCGAACACGAAAAAATCGAAGAACTCGGAAATGCGTCCGATCACCACGCCGATGGAAATATCTCCGGGCGTGACGTCGTGCGCATGAGCCTGCGCTGCCGCTGAAGGCGCTGTGCCGGGCGGCAGATCCGTTGGGTGGGCGTAACTGGTCGGCATGATGCTTCCGTGGGTGCGATGCTGGCCTTGCGGCGCATCGGGAGATGTCGAAGAGCCTTGCGCAGGCTGGATTGAGGTTGTTGATGCGACAAGAACCGCGTCACGCATGCCCCGCAAGAATGCACCCGCTGGGTCGAACCGGCCGTGTCGCATCGAAAGCGCCGTCTGCAGGCACTATCATATGGCACCTCCCCCTCCATCCCCAAGCCTGCCCATGTCCGCAAAACGTTTACGCGGCCTGCTTTTGTTTCCGCCGGCACTCATGCTCGGCGGCTGCAATCTGGTGCTGCTCCACCCTGCCGGCGACGTGGCGCGCCAGCAGAGCGACCTGATGATCGCCTCGGTGATCCTGATGTCGCTGATCATCGTGCCGGTGCTGATCGCCACCGGCGTCATCGCCTGGCGCTACCGGGCGACGAACAAGGACGCCGAATATGACCCCGAATGGGATCACTCCACCCAATTCGAACTGGTGGTCTGGGCCGCGCCACTGTTGATCATCGTCGTGCTTGGCGCGATGACCTGGATCGGCACCCACCAGCTTGACCCCTATCGCTCGCTCACCCGTATCGCCGCCGGCCGCCCCGTGGCGGCCGACATCCGGCCGCTGGAGGTCGAGGTGGTCTCGCTGGACTGGAAGTGGCTGTTCTTCTATCCGCAGTACGGCATCGCCACGGTCAACGAGCTGGCGGCTCCGGTCGATGTGCCGATCCACTTCAAGCTCACCTCGACCGAGACCATGAACGCGTTCTTCGTGCCTTCGCTGGCGGGAATGATCTACACCATGCCCGGGATGCAGACGGTGCTGAACGCGGTGATCAACAAGCCGGGCGATTTCGACGGTTTTTCGTCCAACTACAGCGGCCACGGCTTCACTGACATGCGCTTTCGTTTCCACGGCATGAGCCGGCAGGACTTCGACCGGTGGGTGGCCGGGGTCCGCGCCAACGGCGGTGATCTGGACACCCGCGCGTTCGATCGGCTGAACCGGCCGAGCCGTGCCGAACCGGTGCGCCACTACGCGCACTTCGAGGCGGATCTTTACCATCGCATTCTCGACCAGTGCGTCGATCCGGGGCAGGTGTGCATGGACCAGACGATGGCCATCGACGCCAATCCCGGCCATGCCGCGCACCGCCACTCCACCGGCGACGCCATGCCCGGCGCCCCATCGACGACGTCGCCCGCGCACGACGCGGCGACGCGCTGACCCGCATTCTCGAGGTTCAAACCATGCCCGACCGTCCCGCCATCTGGAATTTTCTGCTTGGGCGCCTGTCGCTCAGTTCGCTGCCGCTCGACAACATGATCGTGGTCTGGACCTTCGTGGCCGTGGCCCTGGGAGGTGGCGCGGTGCTGGCGGCGATCACCTACCACCGCAAATGGGGTTACCTGTGGAACGAATGGTTCACCAGCGTTGACCACAAGCGGCTGGGCGTCATGTACATGGTGCTCGGCACGGTGATGCTGCTGCGCGGCTTTGCCGACGCGCTGATGATGCGTTCGCAGCAGGCGATGGCGTTCGGCAGCAACATGGGCTACCTGCCGCCCCACCACTACGACCAGATCTTCACCGCGCATGGCGCGATCATGATCTTCTTCGTGGCGATGCCCTACATCGCGGGGTTCATGAACTTCGTCATGCCGCTGCAGATCGGCGCGCGCGACGTGGCGTTCCCGTTCCTCAACAATTTCAGTTTCTGGCTGACCGTATCCGGCGTGGTGCTGTTCATGACCTCGCTGTTCATCGGCGACTTCTCGCACGCCGGCTGGCTCGGCATGCCGCCGGTGTCGGAGCTGCGGCAAAGCCCGGGGCCCGGTGTGGATTACTACATCTGGGGCCTGCAACTGTCCGGCCTGGGCACCCTGCTCACCGGCATCAACTTCGTGGTCACCGTCATCAAGATGCGCGCGCCGGGCATGACGCTGATGAAGATGCCGATGTTCTCGTGGACCACGCTGTGCACCAGCGGGTTGATCGTGGTGACGTTTCCTATCCTCACCGCCACGCTGTTCCTGCTGTCGCTGGACCGCTACATCGGAACCCACTTCTTCACGATCGGGGCCGGCGGCAACGTGATGATGTACGTCAACCTGATCTGGGTCTGGGGGCACCCGGAGGTGTACATCCTGATCCTGCCGATGTTCGGCCTGTATTCGGAGATCGTCCCGACCTTCTCGGGCAAGCGGCTGTTCGGCTATTCGTCGATGGTCTACGCCACCGCGTCGATCATGCTGCTGTCCTACCTGGTGTGGCTGCACCACTTCTTCACCATGGGTTCGGGCGCCGACGTCAATTCGTTCTTTGCGCTGACCACGATGATGATCTCGATCCCCACCGGCGTGAAGATCTTCAACTGGCTGTTCACGATGTACCGCGGGCGCGTGCGCTTCACCGTGCCGATGCTGTGGACGATGGGCTTCCTGTTCACCTTCACCATCGGCGGCATGACCGGGGTGATGCTGGCGGTGGCGCCGGCGGATTTCCTGCTGCACAACAGCCTGTTCCTGGTGGCGCACTTCCACAACGTGATCATCGGGGGCGTCGTGTTCGGCGTGTTTGCCGGCATCAACTACTGGTTCCCCAAGGCGTTCGGGTTCCGGCTCGACGAGTTCTGGGGCAAGCTCAGCTTCTGGTTCTGGCAGGTCGGCTTCTGGGTGGCGTTCGGCCCGTTGTACGTGCTGGGCCTGATGGGGGTCACCCGCCGCCTGAGCCACTTTACCGATACGAGCCTGCAGATCTGGTTCATCATCGCGGCGTGCGGTGGGCTGCTGATCCTGCTTGGCATCCTTGCGTTTGTCATGCAGATCTACGTCAGTATCCGTCGGCGCGACGAACTGGCCGTGGGCAACGATCCGTGGGGCGGCCGCTCCCTGGAGTGGTCCACCTCCTCGCCGCCGCCGCCGTACAACTTCGCCTTCATCCCGCTGGTGCACGAGCGTGACGCCTGGACAGACATGAAGAAACATGGCTACCAGCGTCCGCTGGAGGGCTTCAACGCCATCCACATGCCGAAAAACACCGGCGCAGGCGTGGTGCTCGCCGGGTTGGGCACCGTCTTCGGTTTCGCCATGGTCTGGTACATCTGGTGGCTGGCGGCACTTTCGTTTGTCGCGCTGATTGCCGTCGCCATCGTGCACACCTTCGACTACGACCGTGACACCCACCTCTCCGCGCAGCAAGTGGGCGAATTCGAACACACCGGCAACTGGGAGCCGAAGGCACAGGGCGCAACCGCATGAATACGATCGCCGTCGATACCGTCCACAGCGCGCCGCGCGAGTTCCTGTGCCGCGAGGAAGCGCATCCGCAAACCGGAACCCTGCTCGGGTTCTGGCTCTACCTGATGAGCGACTGCTTCATCTTTGCGGCGCTGTTCGCCTGCAACGCGGTGCTCGGTACCAGCTACGCGGGCGGCCCCACCGCCCGCGACGTGTTCGATCTTCCCGGGCTGGCCGTGAACACGGCCCTGCTGCTGGTTTCATCGGTCACGTTCGGTTTCGCCATGCTGGAAATGGCGCGCCAGCGCAAACGGGCCATGCTCGGCTGGCTGGCGATTTCCGGCCTGCTGGCGGTTTGCTTCGTGGGGCTGGAGATCCACGAATTCGTCACGATGATCGCCGATGGCGCGGGTCCGGGACGCAGCGCGTTCCTGTCCTCGTTCTTCACCCTGGTCGGCACGCACGGCCTGCATGTCACGGTCGGCATCGTCTGGCTGGTGGTGCTGATGCTCCAGCTGGGCAAATACGGCCTCACCGAGGCCAACCGGCGGCGCCTGCTGTGCCTGAGCATGTTCTGGCATTTTCTCGACCTGGTATGGGTCGGCGTCTTCAGCTACGTCTATCTGGTGGGAGTGCTTCGATGAATCATCCGTCCCCGTCCGCGCCGGAACACGGCACGCCGCATCCGGGCGACCACGATGCCGGGCACTCGCATCACGGGAGCCTGCGCGGCTATCTGACCGGATTCGTGCTGGCCGCGATCCTGACCATCATCCCGTTCTGGCTGGTGATGGGCCATGCGATCTCCAGCTCCCTCGCCACGATCCTCATCGTGCTGGGTCTGGCGGTGGTGCAGATCGTGGTGCACGTGGTCTATTTCCTGCACCTGGACACCAGGTCGGAGAGCGGCTGGAACATGCTGGCATTCATCTTCACGATCGTCCTGGTGGTGATCGTGCTGGGCGCCTCGGTCTGGGTCATGTACAACGAAAACGCGAACATGATGCCGATGTCGCCGCAATACACGAATCACCGGCAAGGCTCGTGAGCCGCAGCTCGCGTAACGACCCGGCGCAAAGCCGGACGCTGCGCAGCCCGGTTGCGCCAGGAGCCTGTCGGACTTGAATGGTCGAGGCGAAAATCCGGCTGCGCGAGGACCGGCTTTCGACGATGCGCCGGCCCATCGTGGTTCCATGGACCAGGCAGCGGCGGAGATCGGGACCGCGCAGACGGATTTGCAGCCCTGCCGCCCCAGGTCCGGCAGGCTCCTGGCCGCCTGGATGCTCCTGGCGGCCGCGCTCTTCGGCGTATTCATCCTGCTGGGCAACTGGCAGGTGCGCCGCCTCCACTGGAAACTCGACCTGATCCGCGATGTGGCCGCACGCGTGCACGCGCCGCCGGTGGCCGCGCCCGGCCCCGCGCAGTGGCCGCAGATTGCCCGCGGCCGGCAGCAATACCTGCATGTGCGGCTGCATGGCCGGTTCCTCGAAGGCGCGCCGACGCTGGTGCACGGCACCAGCAGGCTGGGCTACGGTTTCTGGGTCATCGCCCCGCTGCGCACGGATCGCGGCTTCACCGTGCTGGTCAATCGCGGCTATATCCCGGCCACCTTGCCGGGCACGCCCGCCTACGCGAAGCTGGCGCCGCCGACGGGCGAAACCAGCCTGAGCGGACTGCTGCGTTTCCCGGAACCCGGCGGCGGCTTTCTGCGTCCCAACCAACCGGCCAGGGGCCAATGGTACTCACGCGACACGGCGGCCATTGCTTCGGCGCGCGGCCTGCCGCCGGTCCAGGTTGCGCCCTACTTCATCGATGCCGATGCCGCGCCCGCCGGCAGCAGCACATGGCCCCGCGCAGGCCTGACCGTGACCCATTTCCCCAACAACCACCTCGGCTACCTGATCACCTGGTATCTGATGGCCTTGATGGTGGCAGCGGCGGCCTTCTACGCAGGCCGCGAGGAGCTCCGCCTGCGCCGGAAAATCCGTGGCGAATAGGGCCACGCCCGCAAACCGCGCTGAACCAACGGCCCGCGCTGTCGCCTGGACTCCCCGACATGCCGATGATCGCGGCCGCAATGACCTGGGCAGAACTCCTGCGCGATTGCGAAAGACGATGGTCATGGAAGCATCCTTTTCCGAGTCTGGTAAATAATGCATTCAGGCGGAGTAAGTGACGCGTACGGGGTTATTGCTCTCAGGCCACTTCGATAAGGTACGGCGTCGCTAATATCAATTTCAGCAAGTAGGTTTTTATCTGGACTCCCCCTGAGTGATTTCCACGCCATATAATACGTGTGTTTATCATAGATAAATGGAATACCTGCGGTCGCGTTGCGCACCCCCCAAGATGGGTCTAGTGATCCATCGCTATTTTTTATGTAGGTAGACGCACTGCCATTCGGGTAGCTGTCTTTAATATCGCAAAATGTGACATCCTCAATGTATACGCTTTTGACCTTCCCGCCGTTGTCAGCATCAAAATTTGAGCTGTAAATTTTTACATCCCGCTTCATTAGTTGCTCAAGGATTTCGGCATTGTGTTTCTGAGTGGTCAAAAGTTGTGTATTTTTCTCATTTCCAATCACTATAATTATTTGTCGCAATAAATCTGGATATATTTGTTTTGGCAACAATTTCATTTGGACATTAGATAAACCAAGATCCCCCCCCTTTTGGCGATAGACTGAAGCGCCGCTCGCATAATGGTTGCGTGGCATCCAGCACCAACCCTTCAGTGAAAGCGCGCCTGACGGCTCGACACATATCACTTTCATAGTTGGGGCGAATGGTGTATGACATTGCCAGTGCACTTGTGGTGCATAGCATGCCAATTAATATCGCCACTGACTTAAGTTTCATTGGGGCAAGGTTATAAAAGAGCAACTGATCTTCAGTGACCCCGGAAACTGGCGTGAGAGGTGTAAATCCATTCGTCATGGTGTAATCTCCTACAGAGATACGGTGGTGCCATTAGGCTTCGTCTTGGACCACAAGTCATATGCGCAACTACCGTAATTAGAAACGGTGTCGTGGAACTTGCCCGTCGCCGCTTTATTTGGCACCAATGTGTCCAACGTCACTGTATTTAAGTAAGCAACCAGTTTCGCCTGAGGAATCGGAGGGCTCCAGGAGGACTGTAGGCCAAGTAGAACGGGGACCTGCAATCCATTGTGGCTCCACAACATCATTTGCCAACTTTCGTGTGGGATCCAGAACCGTAGCGGATGCTGCAACGCCACGTTCTTGTAGATTGCATAATATGGAACGCCCACGTGGAGCATGTACTTTGGCAATTTGCTGCAGTTCCGTATGACATCCATTTCGACCACCGTCACCTCTGGGCCTTTGCCCTGCAACTGCACTTGGGCCGTACGAAAGCCCAGGTTATGGTCGGCCTTGGCCTCCGCGACTGCCTTCATCAGATCCGGCCAAGGTGGTCCGTCGTTGGCCGGAGGCCCCTGGACATTGGCCATCCGCATATGCCGGTACATCTCCAGCGGGTCTTTCACCTCAAGCGGCCTCCAATCGATGGCAGTGAAATGATTGGCTTTGAAAACCGGCAACCGCGCGAACCGGAAGTCGCACAGCTGTGCGTCGCTCATGTCCGGAATACCTGCCGCTTTCACCATGGCCAGAAACTGCTGACACGCCAACGAATCACGACCGACAATGGCCTTGATGGTCGTGCCTGCAGCACCCGCCAAACCGGAGAGCCCCATGGCCACGATGGCCACAACCATCTGGCACAGCCAGCGTTGGTCATATTTCTGCGCCACGAGTTTTCGCATCACGAACGGTTTCATGGCAAGTCTGTCCTCCTGGTACCCAAAGCAAATCCGCCGCGCATCGACTTTGCGTCGACATGTTTGAAATCCGAGAGTGACTGGCTTGCCCAATTTTGATCGCACTCGTCATCACGGATGAGGTGTTGCACCAGCCGCGTCGATCCGTGCGGCTGGATGGCGATCATGTGGGAGGAGCGCGCAGCAGCGGCAAAGCTCGCCAAGCGTACGGAACAAGCAGCCGGCCATGACGGCGCTGGAGATGGGCCGAGCCCTTGGGCTTCCCTACGGTGAACATCCGCAAGCGCACCACCCTTCGCGGGCGTGACGCGTCCGCGCTTGCTTCTGACTTACGGCATCCCCTCGTCATTGCGTTCCCTCACAATGCACGGCGCATAATCTGTGAAGCGTATCCCAAGAATCAGCCGCAACCAATAGTCTCTTTGCCCGACAAGACGCCCGAGATCACCTGGTTGCCGGTACCGGCCTCGATATACAGGTTCGGGTTCGGCCCACGTAGGGGGCAAGCCATGGAAGTACCTGCTTATCCCTCATGACGAGATCGTGGAAAGCACGAACTCTGTCCAGCTACCTGCGATTCGAGAGAAAGCCTTGATCGCTCAGTAACGTGACTCAACAAGGCAGAACTACAAACAACAACGGCTGGCATACCCAATGGCATACCAGCCGTCTTTGCTTCCACAAAAGCCACTTAAAAATTTAGCAACTTATCACTTAATTATTGGCGGAGAGAGTGGGATTCGAACCCACGGTAGGCTTGCACCTACGGCAGTTTTCAAGACTGCTGCCTTAAACCACTCGGCCATCTCTCCGGAAATCGTTGTCCTGTCGAAGGCGCGCTTCGCGCGCCACTACGGCAGTTTTATTCCGGGCATCCTGCCCTCCACCCCTTCGGGGCCAGCGGCTGCGCCGCTGTTCGCTTCGGCTTCCTGCCTTCGCGTCAAGACTGCTGCCTTGAACCACTCGGCCATCTCTCCGGAAATCGTTGTCCGTCGACGGCGTGCGCTGCGCGACGCTGCGGCGGTGCAGTTTATCAGGAACGCTGCGCCGGCCGGGTGTGGGTGCCTTTTTTCGAGAGCGCGACCAGGCAGCCCAGCAGGATCGCCACGGGGATCAGGCCGCCGAGCAGCGGCAGCAGCAGCACCGGTTCGCGCACCACCATCGGCACGATCTGGGTGGCGCTGGCATAGGCGATCACGCCGATGCGCCAACCGCGACGGTTGGCGGCGAAGCGGAAGCTGGCGATCAGCAGCAGCACGGCGATGGCCGAGAGGGTGAAGTCGAGCGTGTGCATCGGCCACCACACGGCAAAGATCAGGCGGCTGCCGATGAAGGCCAGCAAGGTGCCGATCAGGCACAGGCTGGCGATTTTCTCGACCTTGCCCCACGAGGAAGCCTGCGGCGGCGGCGCGTTCATGCGATGCGATCCAGCCCGGCCATGTACGGGCGCAACACCTCGGGCACGGTGATCGAGCCGTCGTCGTTCTGGTAGTTCTCCATCACCGCGATCAGGGTGCGGCCGATCGCCAGGCCGGAGCCGTTCAAGGTGTGCACCAGTTCGGGCTTGCCGGTCTCGGCGTTGCGCACGCGCGCCTGCAGGCGGCGGGCCTGGAAATCCTCGCAGTTGGAGCAGCTGGAGATTTCGCGGTAGGTCAGCTGGCTGGGCAGCCACACTTCCAGATCGTAGGTCTTCACCGCGGTGAAACCCATGTCGCCCGAGCACAGCAGCAGCTTGCGGTACGGCAGGTCCAGCTTCTGCAGCACGGCCTCGGCATGGCCGACCATTTCCTCCAGCTGCGCATGCGAGTCGCCGGCGCGGGCGATCTGCACCATCTCGACTTTCTCGAACTGGTGCTGGCGGATCATGCCGCGGGTATCGCGGCCGTAGCTGCCGGCCTCGGCGCGAAAGCACAGCGTGTGCGCGGTGAGCCGCATGGTCAGCGCTTCGGCTTCCTGGATGGTGTCGCGCAGCAGGTTGGTCAGCGAGACTTCGGCGGTGGGGATCAGGTAGCGCCGGGTGTCGCCGACCTGGGTGGCGAACAGATCCTCCTCGAACTTCGGCAGCTGGCCGGTGCCCTGCATGCTGTCGGCGTTGACCAGCACCGGCACGTTGCATTCGAGATAACCGTGCTCGGTGGTGTGCAGGTCCAGCATGAACTGGCCGAGCGCGCGATGCAGCCGGGCCAGCTGGCCGCGCAGCACGGTGAAGCGCGCGCCGGACAGCCTGGCGCCGGCGTCGCCGTCGAGCCAGCCGTGACGCTCGCCCAGCTCGACGTGATCCTTCACCGCGAAATGGAACGCGCGGGGCTTTCCCCAGCGGCTGACCTCGAGGTTGTCGTTCTCGTCCCTGCCGATCGGCACCGACTCGTGCGGGATGTTGGGGATGCCCAGCGCGATCCCGGCGAGTTTCGCCTGCACGTCGGCCAGCGCCTGTTCGTTGGTCTTGAGCTGGTCGCCCAGGCCGGCGACTTCGTCCATCAGCGGCGCCACATCCTCGCCCTTCGCCTTGGCCTGGCCGATCGCCCTGGAGCGCGTGTTGCGCAGGTTCTGCAGCTCCTGCGTCTGCATCGCCAGCTGCTTGCGGCGGCTTTCCAGCGCCTCGACGGCGCTCACGTCGAGGTCGAAGTTGCGGGTTTCCTTGAGGCGCGCGGCGGTTTCGGCCAGGCGCGTGCGCAGCAGTGCGGGGTCCAGCATGACTTCGAGTCCAGGTAAGGCTTGAACCGCGGATTATCGCCGCCGGGCGGCAATCGCCGCAATGAATGCCGGGCAGCGCGCTGCCGCAGCCCGGCCGGCCACCCGGCTCAGTGCGCCCGCTGACGCTCGTCGCGGCCCAGCCACCAGGCCATCGCGGCACCGGCGATCAGCCAGCCGATCAATTGCTCGACCAGCGCGGCCTGGATCAGGCTGGTCGGAAAGCGGTACCAGTTCCAGTACGGCACCAGCGTGCTCAACCAGGCGAACGACACGGCGACGGCCGCCACCGCGATGCGCCGCCGCAAGCCCGGCCCGGCCAGCCCCATCATGAACGCCAGGCCCAGTGCACCGAGGGTGTCGGACGCCCATTGCCGCCCGATCTGCGGCCCCATCCTGGTCATGTCCGTGCCTTGCGGCTCGTACACCACCCAGGCGTACGGCGAGCGTATGGCCTTTTGCGCATAGGCGATCACCTGGGCCGGGTCCTTGCGGACCTTCGGATCCAGCGCGGGCAGCACGTAGACACCGGGCTGTTCGCCGAGCCCTTGATGCAGGCTGCTCAGCACCACGTTCTCGTCGGCCGGCAGCTTGAAGCCCACCTGGCCCAGGCCCAGCGCCATGTGCGCCGCCACGCCCCAGATGAACATCACGATGCCGCCGATCAAGCCAGCCACCAGCACGCGCATGCTTCGCCCCTCCGTCGGTCACGATGCAATGTATGCCGTATCCTGTGGCGCAGGCAAGGGCGGACGCAGTAGCCGCCGTACCGGTGCCATCGCGGCGAGCCGCGGACATCGGAGGACTCGCACGGGCATGATGATCGAGGCATGCCGTCCATCTCCAGCGTAGGGACAGACCCATATGAACGCAGCGACCGATCGATCCGCCCCCCGCCATGCGCTGCAGCGATGGTCGCTGACGGTGGCATGGCTTGGCATCGTGCTCGGCGCGCTGGC
The DNA here is from genome assembly GCA_028871555.1 of Lysobacteraceae bacterium. Taxonomy (GTDB): domain Bacteria; phylum Pseudomonadota; class Gammaproteobacteria; order Xanthomonadales; family Rhodanobacteraceae; genus Rhodanobacter. The sequence goes on along the minus strand of JAGWNA010000003.1, from coordinate 98,131 downwards.
CGTGCTTGCGGCGGTGCTGCCTGGGCCGGCTTATCGCTATGGGCTCATCGGTCTGGGCACCGCGTTCGGCACGATCCGCATCGGTGCGATGGGCGGTATCGCCGCCGGTGCCATTTCGCTGGCGGCGATCGTGCTGGCGCTGTTCGCGCGCCATCGCCGCTACGCCCTCTATGCGATCTTCGGCCTGCTGCTGGGCGCCTTCGCCTTCGTGCCGCCGTGGCTGCTGGTCAGGAAGGCCCGATCACTGCCGGCGATTCACGACATCAGCACCGATACCGTCGATCCACCGCGTTTCCAGGCGATCCTGGCGTTGCGCGAAAACGCGCCCAATTCGCCGGTCTACGGCGGCGCCGGGATTGCCGCCGAGCAGCATGCGGCCTACCCCGATATCCAGCCGCTGCACCTGGCGCATGCCGCCGCCGAGGTGCTGGCCGCCGCGCACGAGGTTGCCCAGGCCATGGGCTGGCGGATCGTGGCGGAGCAAGCCGATGCCGGCCGGCTGGAGGCCACCGCGACCACGCGCTGGTTCGGCTTCAAGGATGACGTCGTGATCAGGGTGCGCCCCGAGGGCAACGGATCGCGCCTCGACATCCGCTCCGAGTCGCGCCTGGGCGGCAGCGACGTGGGCGCCAACGCGGCGCGCATCCGCCGCTTCACCGCCCGACTGCAGCATCGGCTTGGCCGCGCCGGAGCCTGACCGGCCCACACCGGCCGGATCGCACTCATGACCGTGCGGCAGGATCCCGCCTTGCGCGGCTGCGGCTGCTGCGCAAGGCGTCGAGCTTTTCCTTGAGCCGGGTTTCCAGGCCGCGCTCGACCGGCTCGTAGAACACGCTGCCGGCAAGCGCATCGGGCAGGCATTGCTGGTCCAGCGCCACGCCGCCCTCGACGTCGTGGTCGTACTGGTAACCCTTGCCGTAGCCGAGGCCTTTCATCAGCTTGGTCGGCGCGTTGCGCAGGTGCATCGGCACCTCCAGCGTGCCGCCTTCGCGGATCGCGGCGCGCGCCTTGTTGTACGCCATGTAGGCGGCGTTGCTCTTCGGCGCGATGGCGAGCCAGATTGCCAGCTGGGCCAGCCCCAGCTCGCCCTCGGGGCTGCCGAGCCGCTCATAGGTATCCCACGCATCCAGCGCCATGCGCCAGGCGCGCGGCTCGGCCAGGCCGACATCCTCCACCGCCATGCGCGTCATGCGCCGGGCCAGGTACAGCGGATCGACGCCGCCGTCGAGCATGCGGCACAGCCAGTACACCGCGGCGTCCGGGTCGGACGAGCGCACCGACTTGTGCAGCGCCGAGATCTGGTCGTAGAACTGCTCGCCCTGCTTGTCGAAGCGGCGCGTGCGGTCGGCCAGCACCTGGCTCAGCGTGGCGTCGTCGATGCGCCTGTCCCCGGCCAGCTCGGCGGCGATTTCCAGCAGGGTCAGCGCACGCCGCACGTCGCCGTCGGCAGCCTGGGCGATCGCGTCCAGGGATTCATCGCCGACCTGCAGCTGCAGCTCGCCCAGGCCGCGCTCGCTGTCGGCCAGCGCACGCCTGAGCGCGGCGATGATGTCCTCCACCGGGACCGGCTCCAGCACGTGCACCCGGCAGCGCGACAGCAGCGCCGAATTCAGCTCGAACGAGGGGTTCTCGGTGGTCGCGCCGATGAACAGGATCACGCCCTTTTCGATATGCGGCAGGAAGGCGTCCTGCTGGGTCTTGTTGAAGCGGTGCACCTCGTCGACGAACAGCACGGTGCGTCGCCCCTGCGCGAAGTTGACCTCCGCCTCGGCCAGTGCCTTGCGCACTTCGGGCAGGCCGGACAACACGGCGGAGATCGCGCGGAAATCCGCGTCGGCATAACGCGCCACCAGCAACGCCAGCGTGGTCTTGCCGCAACCGGGCGGCCCCCACAGCACCATCGAATGAACCTTGCCGGTCTCCAGTGCGCGGCGCAGCGCCCGGTCCTGCGCCACCAGCCGCTGCTGGCCGACGATCTCGTCGAGGCTGCGCGGACGCATGCGTTCGGCCAGCGGCTTGAGCGCGTCGGAGTGGCTACCGGCAAACAGGTCCGCGGGGGAGGAATGACTGCGTGGCATGGGCGCATGATAGCGCGGCACAGATGATCGTCCGGCACCGCTTAGCCGGCGGCGGCCGACACCGCCCGCACCTCTCCTGCCCGCCGCAATGCGCGCGGATGAAGGCCGCCTGGATGAACGGCACTGACTCGCGCGTGAAACCCCGCGTATCCGTCATTCCCGCGAAGGCGGGAATGACGGCACGCAAGCAATTGCCATGCGCCGCCGGTATCAGTTTTTCAGCGGTTCGGTGGTGATCACCGGCACGTCGCCGATCACGTCGGCACCCGGCGGCGGCACGAAGTTGAAGGTCGACGGCGGGATCGCCACGTTGCGCCGCCAAGCGGAAAACCGGATGTCGGTGATGGAGCCGAGCTGGTCGCGGAACGTCATGCGGGCCAGGCCGTTCGCATCGAAACCCATGTCGACGTAATCGAACTGCGGATCCTTCGCGGTGGAGGTCAGCCGCAACCATTGCAGACCGTCGCGCTCGCCCTGCTCGCTGACCTTGAACTGCCGGTCCAGCTGCTTGACGTCGGTCAGCACGGTGAGCGGGCTGTGCGCCTCCTCGTTGCTCTGCACGCGCACGGTGACCTGCTCCAGCTCCGGGTCGTACAGCCAGACCCGGCTGCCGTCGGCGACGATCGTCTGCTTGTACGGCGTCAACGTGTCCCAACGGAACTGCCGCGGCGCCTGCAGCACCAGCGTGCCGGCACTGGTCCTGCCGACGTTGCCGTTGACGTCGGTCAGCGTCTGGCTGAAATCGCCGGTGAGCGAATGCAGGCCGTCGGCGAACGCATCCAGCCGCGCACGCGCCGTACCGGCGGCGGCATGCACCATGGCATTCAGCGAGAATGTCAGCAACAGGGCGGACAAGGCAGGCATCAGGCGTTTCATCAAGCTTTCCGAAATGGCAATGGCAATGGCAATGGCAATGGCAATGAATTGTGGACAGCACCGGCTTAACGGATCGTGTGTAGGAGCGCACCCTGTGCGCGAATGCTTTTGTTCATGCACCGGCAAAGAGCATTCGCGCACAGGGTGCGCTCCTACACGCGCGAGTCTTGTCAATTCTTCGGCGGCGGCGGTGCCAGCACTTCGCGGTTGCCGTTGTGCTGCTGGGCGCTGACGACGCCGTCCTGTTCCATCTGTTCGACCAGGCGGGCGGCGCGGTTGTAGCCGATGCGCAGGTGGCGCTGCACGCCGGAGATCGAGGCGCGGCGAGTCTGCGTGACGATGGCGACGGCCTTGTCGTACAGCTGCGCCTCGGCATCGCCGCCTTCCCCGCCATCCTGCGGCAGGCCGGTGTCGTCGATGAACTTGCCGTCGCCGGTGGCCTGCACCTCCTCCAGCACGCCTGCAACGTAGTCCGGCGCGCCCTGCGATTTCAGCCACGCGACCACGTGATGCACCTCGTGGTCGTCGACGAAGGCGCCATGCACGCGTTCGGGCGTGGCGGTGCCCGGCGGCAGGTACAGCATGTCGCCGTGGCCGAGCAGGGTCTCGGCGCCGCTCTGGTCGAGAATCGTGCGCGAGTCGATCTTGCTGGACACCTGGAACGCGATGCGGGTGGGGATGTTCGCCTTGATCAGGCCGGTGATCACGTCCACCGACGGGCGCTGGGTGGCCAGGATCAGGTGCACGCCGGCGGCGCGCGCCTTCTGCGCGAGGCGGGCGATCAGCTCCTCCACCTTCTTGCCGACGATCATCATCATGTCGGCGAATTCGTCGATGATCACCACGATGTACGGCAGCGGCTCCAGCGGCTCGGCGGCGAGATTGGGCATCTCCGGGTTCGGCCGGAACAGCGGGTCGAGCAGCGGCTGGCCGGCATGCTCCGCATCGCGCACCTTCTTGTTGAAACCGGCCAGGTTGCGCACGCCGACCGCGGCCATCAGCTTGTAGCGGCGCTCCATTTCGGCCACGCACCAGCGCAGCGCGTTGGCGGCCTCCTTCATGTCGGTGACCACCGGCGCCAGCAGGTGCGGGATGCCCTCGTACACCGAGAGCTCCAGCATCTTCGGATCGATCATGATCATCCGCACGTCTTTCGGGCTGGCCTTGTACAGCAGGCTCAGCACCATCGCGTTGACCGCCACCGACTTGCCCGAACCGGTGGTGCCGGCGACCAGCAGATGCGGCATCTTGCCCAGATCCACCACCACCGGCTTGCCGCCGATGTCCTTGCCCAGTGCCAGCGCCAGCGGCGACTTCAGCTGGTCGTACCTGTCCGAGCGCAGGATCTCCGAGAGATAGACGATCTGCTTCTTGCTGTTGGGGATCTCCAGCCCGATCACGTTCTTGCCGGGGATCACGTCGACCACGCGCACGCTGACCACGGACAGGCCGCGGGCGATGTCCTTGTCCAGGCTCGACACCTGGGAGCCACGGATGCCCGGTGCCGGCTCCATCTCGAAGCGGGTGATCACCGGACCCGGATAGGCGCCGACCACCTTGGCCTCGATCTTGAAATCCTTGAGCTTGAACTCGACCTGGCGCGAGAGCACCTCGAGGGTTTCCTCGGAGTAGCCCGGCCCTTGCGGCGGCGCCTCGTCCAGCAGCGACAGCGGCGGCAGCTCACCGGGCATGGCCGCTCCGACGAACAGCGGAATCTGGGTTTCCAGCCGCGCCCGCTCGCTTTTCGTCACCGGCGCGGGCGCAGGCTCGATGCGCACCGGCTCGCGCCTGGCCTGCTTCACCGCATCGGCCTTCTTGACCTCCTCGCGTTCGTTGCGCGCCTGGCGCGCCGCCAGCACCTGCGGCGCCTGGTGCAGCTTGCCCCTGAGCCAGCCGGCCAGTTTCAGCACGCTGCGTCCGGTCCAGTCCATCAGCTTGAACCAGGACAGCCCGGTGGCCAGCGTTACCGCGATCAGGAACAGCGCCAGCAACAGCAACGGCGCACCCTGTTCGCCCAGCGCCCGCAGCAGCCCGTCGCCGACCCACTTGCCGACGATGCCGCCGACACCCTGCGGCTGTACCGGCGATTCATGGAAATTGATGTACAGCAGCGCCGGACCGGTGATGAAGAAGAACACCAGCCCGATCAGCCGCAGCGACGGCTCCCACGCATGCGCGGCTCGCGCGCCGTGCTGGCGCAGCACCTGCACGCCGAGCAGCAACAGCAGCAACGGGAAGCCGTAGGCAACCAGCCCGAAAATGCTGCGCAACACACTGGCGATGTTGGCCCCGACCATGCCGCACAGATTGCTGACGTAGCCCACGCTGCCGGCATGCCACCAGCTGGGGTCCTGATCGTTGTAGCTGATCAGGCACAGCAGCAGGTACAGCGCCAGCGGCAGCAGCAACAGGGCGCCGGCTTCGCGCAGCCGGCGCTTCATCTCCTCGCTGAGGCCCTTGTCCGGTTGCTGCCTGACGTTCGCGCTGCGTGCCACCGTGGATGGCCTCCCGTTTCCGGCCAATGGTCAGAGCATACCCTGCAGCGCCGGATGTACCAGCTTGCCGCCGTCGACGTTGATGCCGACGCGCAGCGGCGCGAACTCGCGCCACTCGCTGCCGCCGGCCAGACGCTGCACGTACGGCAGGATCGCCGCGGAAATCGCCACCGACGAAGTCTGCGGCACCGCGCCGGGCATGTTGGTCACGCAGAAATGGGTGACGCCGTGCACGTCGTAGGTGGGCTCCTTCCAGGTGGTCGGCCGCGAGGTCTCGAAGCAGCCGCCCTGATCGATCGCGATGTCCACCAGCACGCTGCCCGGCTCCATCGTCCTGACCATCGACTCGGTCACCACGTGCGGCGCCTTGGCGCTGGGGATCAGCACGGCACCGACCACCAGGTCGGCATCGCGCACTTCCTCGGCCACCGAGGACTCGTAGGCGTACAGCGCGGTGACGTTCGGACCCATCGCCATCATTTCGGCGAGGCGATCCTGGCGCTTGTCGAACACCACCACGTTGGCGCCAGCCGCCGCGGCCAGCGCGGCGGCATTGCCGCCGGCGGCGCCGGCGCCCAGCACCACCACCTTGCCGCGCGGGGTCGAGGCCATGCCGCCGAGCAGCTTGCCCTTGCCGCCCTGCGGGCGATGCAGCAGCGTGGTGCCGATCTGGGTGGCGATGCGGCCGGCAATCACCGACATCGGCAGCAGCAGCGGCAGGCCGCCGCCCTCTTCCACCGACTCGAACGCCACGCCGGTCAGGCCGATCTCCAGCAGGCTCCGGGTCAGTGCCGGCTCGGCGGCCAGGTGCAGGTAGCAGAACAGCAGGTGGTGCTTCTTCAGCAGCGCCAGATCGCCGGCGACCGGCTCCTTCACCTTGACGATCAGCTCGCCCGCCTCGTACAGCGCGGCGGCATCGGCCACCACCTTGATCCCCTCCCGGGTGTAGGCCTCGTCGGCAAAGCCGCTCTTCAGGCCGGCGCCGGACTGGATGAACACCTCGTGGCCACGGCGCACCAGATCGGCGGCGGCGGCGGGGATGAGAGCAACACGACCTTCAAGGGTCTTGGTTTCGGAGGGGATACCGATACGCATGGAGAAAGAAATCCTGTGGAAGCACGTTGTGGATCCATCGCTCGACCGCCGCGGTGGTGTCGTTGATCTGCCGGCGACTTGAATCGGCCCTGCGTATTCCCCATTCTTCCGGGGATCGTGCGCTCCATCGTCACCCCCTGCCACGGTCCCGGCGAAACCGTTGCAGGGGGTGCAGCGAACAACCAGCCAAGCCACCAGCAAACTCAAGGATTATACCTGTCATGACCACCCCCAGACACAGCCGCCTGCTGATCCTCGGCTCCGGCCCGGCCGGCTACACCGCCGCGGTGTACGCGGCCCGCGCCAACCTCAAGCCGGCCATGATCACCGGCCTGCAGCAGGGCGGCCAGCTGATGACCACCACCGACGTGGACAACTGGCCCGGCGACGTCGAGGGTCTGCAGGGGCCGGCGCTGATGCAGCGCATGGCCGAGCACGCCGAGCGCTTCCACACCGAGATGATCTTCGACCACATCCACACGGTGGACCTGAAGCAGCGCCCGTTCCGCCTCAAGGGCGATTCCGGCGAATACACCTGCGACGCGCTGATCGTCACCACCGGCGCCACCGCCAGGTACCTGGGCATTCCCTCGGAAGAGCAGTTCAAGGGCAAGGGCGTGTCCGCCTGCGCCACCTGCGACGGCTTCTTCTTCCGCGACCAGGACGTGGCGGTGATCGGCGGCGGCAACACCGCGGTCGAGGAGGCGCTGTACCTGGCCAACATCGCCAGCAAGGTCTACCTGGTGCACCGCCGCGACAAGCTGCGCGCCGAGAAGATCATGCAGGACAAGCTGTTCGAGAAGGCCGCCAGCGGCAAGATCGAACTGGTCTGGAACAGCAGCGTCGACGAAGTGCTGGGCGACGACTCCGGCGTCACCGGCGTGCGCGTGAAGGACGTCGACTCCGGCGCCACCCGCGACATCGCGGCGACCGGCTTCTTCGTGGCGATCGGCCACACGCCGAACACCGGCATCTTCGATGGCCAGCTGGACATGCACGACGGCTACATCAAGATCCACAGCGGCCAGCACGGCATGGCCACGATGACCTCGGTGCCCGGCGTGTTCGCCGCCGGCGACGTGGCCGACCACATCTACCGCCAGGCCGTCACCTCCGCCGGCTTCGGCTGCATGGCCGCGCTCGACGCCGAACGCTGGCTGGACCAGCAGACGCCGGCCGGCTGATGCGTGTGCGTGCATAAGGAGCCCGCTGGCGGGCTCCAATGGCCATGCCGTGCATGAAACAAGCGGGGTCCTACAATGGCCATGCCATGCATGAAATCCGCTTCCATGCCGCGATCGCCGAACTGCCTGCCGCGCAGTGGGACGCACTGCGCGGCGACGCCAACCCGTTCGTGTCGCACGCGTTTCTGGCCGCGCTGGAACAGGGCGGCTGCATCCGCCGCGACTGGGGCTGGCAGGCCCATCATCTGGGCTTGCACGAAAACGGCGAACTGCTCGCCGCCGCACCGCTGTACCTGAAGGGCAACTCGCACGGCGAGTTCGTGTTCGACTTCAGCTGGGCCAGCGCGTGGCAACGCGCCGGTGGCGGGTACTACCCGAAGCTGCTCAACGCCGTGCCCTACTCGCCGGTGCCCGGCCCGCGCCTGCTGGCGGGCCGGCATCGACGCAGCGCGACGCTGCGGCAGGCGCTGGTCGAGGCGATGCGCAACGAAGCCTTGCGGCTCGGCCTGTCCTCGGTACACGCGAATTTCCTGCCGGAAGACGAGCTCGACGCATTCGAGAGCCGCGTGCCGGGCCAGCGCTGGCTGGCCCGTTCGGACATCCAGTTCCACTGGCACAACCGGGGCTACCGCCATTTCCCCGATTTCCTCGCCGCGCTCGCCCACAAGAAGCGCAAGAACATCCTGCACGAACGCAGCCGGGTCGGGAACAGCGGACTGGCGATCGAATGGCGCAGCGGCGATACACTGAGCCCCGACGAATGGCAACAGGTGCATGCGCTGTACGCCGCCACCTTCGACGCCAAGGGCAACCATGCGGCGCTGACCGCGGCGTTCTTCGCCCGGCTCGGCGAGCTCGGACAAAACGTGCAGCTGGCGCTGGCGCGCCACGCGGGGAGCATCGTCGCGATGGCGCTGTTCCTGCAGGGCGACGGCGTGCTGTACGGCCGCTACTGGGGTGCCTCGGTGGAGGTTCCCGGCCTGCATTTCGAACTGTGCTACTACCGCGGCATCGAGTACGCGATCGCCAACCGGCTCGCTCGCTTCGAACCCGGCGCGCAGGGCGAGCACAAGCTGGCGCGCGGCTTCCTGCCGGTGCGCACGCACTCGCGGCACTATCTGGCCGACCCTGGCCTTCGCGCCGCCGTGGCGGCAGCGCTGGCGCGCGAGGCGATCGCGATGGACGCTTATGCGGCCGAGCTGCACGAGCACAGCCCGTATGCCAATCGCGGCGACACCCGGTCATGATCCATCTGCCGCTGCTGACCGCCGATGTGCCGGACCGCTTCCCCGACCCGCGGCAGGCGCTGCGCAAGCCCAACGGCCTGCTCGCGTTCGGCGGCGATCTGTCGCCGGGTCGTCTGCTGGCCGCCTACGCGAACGGCATCTTTCCGTGGTTCAGCGAGGACGAGCCGATCCTGTGGTGGTCGCCCGACCCGCGCTGCGTGTTTCGCACCGACCTGCTGAAACCCAACCGCAGCCTGCGCCGCACGCTGAACGGCAAGGATTGGCAGATCAGCGTGAACCGGGCGTTCCGCCAGGTGATGCTGGCCTGTGCCGCGCCGCGACCGCAGCAGCCGGGCACCTGGATCAGCCCGGCGATGGTCGATGCCTATACCGCGCTGCATGAGCTGGGCCACGCCCACAGCGTCGAGGTGTGGGACGGCGGGCAGCTGGCCGGTGGCGTGTACGGCGTGGCGATCGGCCGGCTGTTCTGCGGCGAGTCGATGTTCAGCGCGCAGAGCGGCGGTTCGCGGATCGCACTGGTTGCGCTGGCGCAGCTGCTGCACGACTGGGATTTCCCGCTGATCGACGCCCAGGTCAGCAACCCGCACCTGCTCGGGCTCGGTGCGCTGGAGCTGCCGCGCGAGGCGTTCCTGGCCCAGGTGCACGAACTGTCGCGGCAGCCCTTCGACGCCACGGCGTGGCATGCGGTCGCCATCCGGCCCGCCTCAGCGTATCTCCAGCAGGCCGCTTGCCGGCCACCCGCAGCCGCTGTCGCCGAGCGTGTCGTGCACGAGTGAGTTCACGCCCGGCAGGGCCTGTTGCCCGAGCTGCTTCAATGCGTCGTAATGCGCCAGGAACAGCGCCACCAGGCCGGGATCGAACTCGCTGCCGGCCGCATCGCTCAGGTAGGCGAGTACCTCGTCTTCCCGCCATGCCGGCTTGTAGACGCGCGGATAGATCAGCGCGTCCCACACGTCCACGACACTGAAGATGCGCGCCGCCAGCGGAATCTGCTCGCCGCGCAGCCCACGCGGATAGCCGCTGCCGTCCCAGCGCTCATGGTGCGCATAGGGAATGTCGACCGCCGCGCGCAGGGAATCGACCTGATCGAGCAGGTCGTGGCCGATCTGCGGATGCCGGCGCATCATCGCCGTCTGCTGCTCGTCGAGCTTGCCGGGCTTGGTCAGGATGGCATCGGGAATCGCCAGCTTGCCGATGTCGTGCAGCAGCGCGCCCAGCTTCAGATTCTGCAGCGCCTCGCCCTGCACCCCGGCCAGCCGCGCCAATCCCTCGCTCATCCGCATCACGCGGTCGGAATGATCGCTGGTCTCCTTGTGGCGGATGTCCATCGCCGAAACCAGCACACGCAACGCCTGCCGTTGCCCGCGCTGCAATGCCCGGTTGGCCTCGGCCAGCCGCCGCAGATCGCGGCCGATCAGCCAGTACAGCATCAGGCCGGTGCCCAGTACGGACAACCAGCCCGCGATGAGCATCGCCAGGAACAACTCCTGCGGATCCGGCACGATGGCTTCGAGCGCGCGGTCGGCAAGGCCGATCCAGAGCAATGCCAGCACCACATAAACGATGGCCGTACGGAACTGCGGGCTGGTCGTCACTGCCGATCTCCGTGCGGGCAACCGTCTGTATTGAGCGATCGCCTCATGAAAACGGTTTCGGCACGAACACCGGAAACTTGACCGACGCCGCCGCCCCGGATGGATCGACGTGCCCGCTGGGCGGCGGGTCGACCTGCCGGAACGCTTGCCGCCCGGGCTCTATTCGCCCCGGGCGGCGTAGCTGCGTGCGACGTAATCGTCCAGGATGGCCACGAATTCGCCGGCGATGTTGTCGCCGCGCAGGGTCGTCGCCTTCTCGCCGTCGATGAACACCGGCGCCGCCGGCGCCTCGCCGTTGCCCGGCAGCGAGATGCCGAGGTTGGCGTGCTTCGATTCGCCCGGACCGTTGACGATGCAGCCCATCACCGCCAGGGTGAGGTTCTCCACGCCGTCGTACTTGACGCGCCATGCCGGCATCTGCTCGCGCACGTGTTCCTGCACCGTCTTGGCCAGTACCTGGAAGAATTCGCTGGTGGTGCGGCCGCAGCCGGGGCAGGCGGTGACCAGCGGCGTGAACGAACGCAGCCCCATGGTCTGCAGCAGCTCCTGCGCCACGATCACCTCGCCGCTGCGCGAGGCGCCCGGCTCCGGGGTCAGCGAGATGCGGATGGTGTCGCCGATGCCTTCCTGCAGCAGCACCGCCAGCGCGGCGCTGGACGCGGTGATGCCCTTCGAACCCATGCCGGCCTCGGTCAGGCCCAGATGCAGCGCATAGTCGCAGCGCGCGGCGAGGTCGCGGTACACCGCGATCAGCTCCTGCACGCCGGAGACCTTGCACGACAGGATGATGCGCTCGCGCGGCAGGCCGATCTGCTCGGCCCGGGCGGCGGAGTCCAGCGCCGAGCGGATCAGCGCCTCGCGCGCCACGTGGGCCGCGTCCCACGGCTCGGCGCGGGCGTGGTTCTCGTCCATCAGCATGGCGACCATCGCCTGGTCCAGCGAGCCCCAGTTGGCGCCGATGCGCACCGGCTTGCCGTACTGGATCGCCTTCTCGATGATCGCGCCGAACTGGCTGTCCTTCTTCTTGCCGAAGCCGACGTTGCCCGGGTTGATGCGGTACTTCGCCAGCGCCTCGGCGCAGGCCGGTTCGGCTTCCAGCAGCTGGTGGCCGTTGTAGTGGAAGTCGCCGATGACCGGCACCTCCACGCCCATCATCGCCAGCCGTTCGGCGATCCGCGGCACGGCGGCGGCGGCGGCGGGGGTGTTGACCGTGATGCGCACCAGCTCGGAGCCGGCGCGGGCCAGCTCGGCGATCTGTTTCGCGGTGCTGACCGGATCCTCGGTGTCGGTGTTGGTCATCGACTGCACCACGATCGGCGCGCCGCCGCCCACCGTCACCTTGCCGATCTGCACGCCGACGCAGGGCCGGCGCAAGGCCGGTCCGGCCGGACGCGGGTTCTGCGAAGCGATCTCACTCATGCAATCAACCGGAATGGCAGGTCGCGGCCATCCGCGACGATGCCCGCAAGGATACCCGATCGTGCCTGAAGCGCCGCGGCAATCGCGCGCCGGCGCGACCGCCGGCTGTACATGTTTCGCCGGCGGCCGCACTGACCGGCGTCAGGAAATAGTCCCCCGCATCAGGCACAATCGTGCCGCTATCACCGGGGAAATCCGCATGCCCAATACCGAGTACTACGACGACCGCGTCGTGCGCCTGTTTTTGCTGGCTGCCGCCGTGTGGGGGATCATCGGCATGGCAATCGGCGTCTACGTCGCCGCCGAGCTGATGTGGCCCGTGTTCAACTTCGACATCCCGTGGCTGACCTTCAGCCGGCTCCGCCCCGACCATACCTTCGGCGTGATCTTCGCCTTCGGCGGCTCGGCGCTGATGGGCACCTGCTACTACGTGGTGCAGCGCACCGGCCATGCGCGGCTGGCGCTGGGCAGGCTGGCCCAGTTCACGTTCTGGGGCTGGCAGCTGATCTGCGTGCTGGCGATGGTGACGATGCCGCTGGGCATCACCCAGAGCAAGGAGTACGCCGAGCCGGAGTGGTTCATCGACATCCTGATCGCGATCGTCTGGGTGAGCTTCGGCGTGGTGTTCTTCACTAGCCTCACGCGCCGGCGCATCAAGCACATCTACGTGGCGAACTGGTATTACGGCGCGTTCATCATCGCGGTGGGCCTGCTGCACATCGTCAACAACCTCGCCTTGCCGGTGTCGCTGTGGAAGTCCTACCCGATCTACTCGGGCGTGGTCGACGCCATGGTGCAGTGGTGGTACGGCCACAATGCGGTGGCGTTCTTCCTGACCGCCGGCTTCCTCGGCATGATGTACTACTTCGTGCCGCGCCAGGCGCAGCAGCCGCTGTGGAGCTACCGCTTCTCGATCGTCAATTTCTGGGCGCTGATCTCGGTCTACATGTGGGCCGGCTCGCACCACCTGATGTACACCGCGCTGCCGGACTGGGTGCAGTCGGTCGGCATGGCGTTCTCGCTGGTGCTGCTGATGCCCAGCTGGGGCTCGGCGGCGAACGGCCTGCTCACCTTCAACGGCTCGTGGCACAAGCTCAGGACCGACCCGGCGGCGAAGTTCATGGTGATGGCGCTGGTGTTCTACGCCGCCGCCACCTTCGAAGGCTCGATGATGGCGATCAAGACGGTCAACTCGCTGTCGCACTACACCGACTGGACGATCGCCCACGTGCACTCGGGCGCGCTCGGCTGGGTGGCGATGATCACCATCGGTTCGCTGTACGCGATGGCGCCGCGCGCGCTGGGCCGCCCCGCGATGCATTCCAACCGCGCGATGGAGGCGCATTTCTGGCTGCACATGATGGGTACGCTGATGTACGTGGGCGCGATGTGGACCGCCGGCGTCACCGAGGGCCTGATGTGGCGCGCCACCCTGCCCGACGGTTCGCTCGCCTATTCGTTCCTGGACAGCCTGATCGCGGTCAGGCCGATGTACCTGATCCGCTGGATCGGCGGCCTGCTGATCCTGTCGGGCATGGTGGTGATGGCATGGAACCTGTGGCACACCGCGGCGGACGCGCGGGCGCATCTGATCAAGCCGATTCCGGTACCGATCCCCGAGCCGGAACCGCGCCAGGTTCCCGCCCCGTTGCCGGCCGTCGGTTGAGGAGCGCGCCATGGCATTCAAGCATTTCGAAGCGATCGAAAAACACGCCGGCCTGCTCGGCGTCCTGATCGCGATCTTCGTCTCGATCGGCGGCCTGGCGGAAATCACCCCGCTGTTCATGCAGGCGCATGCGGTGAAGGCGCCGCCGGGCGTGCACCCGTACGATCCGCTGCGGCTGGCCGGCCGGGACATCTATGTGCGCGAGGGTTGCTACCTGTGCCACTCGCAGATGATCCGCGCGCTGCGTTTCGAGACCGAGCGCTACGGCCACTACTCGACTGCGGTGGAGTCGGTCTACGATCGTCCGTTCCAGTGGGGCTCCAAGCGCACCGGCCCGGACCTGGCCCGCGTCGGCGGCAAGTACTCCGACCCGTGGCACCGCCTGCACCTGATGAACCCGCGCCAGGTGGTGCCGCAGTCGAACATGCCCGGCTATCCGTGGCTGGCCGGCAAGAAGCTCGATGCGGCGCAGATCCAGGCCAGCATGCGCACCCTGCGCCGGCTGGGCGACCCCTACACCGATGCCGACATCGCCGGCGCGCCCGCGGCCGTGGACGGCAAGACCGAGATGGACGCGCTGATCGCCTACCTGCAGGGCCTGGGGATCAAGAACGAGCCGACGCCGGCAGCGGCGGCGGCCAGCGCCGCAGGTGCGCCATGAATCCTGTCTGGGGCCTGGTGGCCGGGGTTTTCATCGTGCTGATGATGGCCACCTTCATCGGCATCTGGATCTGGGCCTGGCGCAGCCGGCACCAGCAGGTGTTCCAGCGCATGGCGCAATTGCCGCTGGAAGACGAAGACGAAAATGAAGACGAAGCCGATACCGGCACGAAGGAGGATCGCCGATGAGCGCGGGATGGTCGTGGTGGGTGATGTCGCTGATCGTGCTCAACCTCGGCGTCACGCTGTTCCTGTTCCTGTGGGGACCGCGGGCGAAGATCCCGACCCTGCCCGACGGCACCAGCGGCCACGTATGGGCACACGGCACGCTGCGCGAAGGCGTGCGCAAGCTGCCGCGGTGGTGGCTGCTGATGTCGGCCGGCATGTTCGTGGCCGGCTTCACCTACCTGGCGCTGTATCCGGGTTTCGGCAACCGCAAGGGCACGCTTGGCTGGACCTCGCAGGGCGAACTGGCGCACGACGCCGCCGCCAACGATGCCAAGCTCGACGCGCTGACCAGGCGCTTCGACATGTACACGGTCGAGCAGCTGGCCGGGGATCCGGAAGCGCAGCAACTGGGCCAGCGGCTGTTCGAGGACAACTGCGCGGCCTGCCACGGCCGCGCGGGCAAGGGCAATCAACTGGTCGGCGCCCCCGACCTGACCGACCACGACTGGCTGTACGGCGGCGACGGCAAGGCCATCACCGCCTCGATCCGGGGCGGCCGGCACGGCGTGATGCCGCCGTGGGCCAGCCTCGGCGAGGACAACGTGAAGAACCTCGCACAGTACGTGCTGAGCCTGTCCGGTTCGCCGCACGACACCGCCAGGGCAGCCGCCGCCAAGCCGCTGTTCGCCACCTGCGCGGCGTGCCACGGCGCCGACGGCAAGGGCAACCAGGCCATCGGCGCGCCGAACCTCACCGACCGCATCTGGCTGCATGGCGGCAGCGTCGCCGACATCGAGCGGACCATCGGCGGCGGCCGGCAGGGCCAGATGCCGGCATGGAGTCCGCGGCTCACGGACGACCAGATCCACGTGCTGGCCGCGTGGGTCTACCACCTGTCGCACGAACACGATGTCGCCGCGCAATAGCCACGCCACCGCCGCATCGGCCTGGTATCGCCAGCCGGTGCTGTGGCTGGGCATGGCCATCTTCATCGGCTCGCTGGCCGGCTGCGTGTGGATGATCGTGCTCGGCGTGCACCACGCCGACACGCCGCTGGAGACATCGCACAAGATCTTCGACGTGCCGGTCAGCGCCGGCAGCCGGCACGCGCCCCGATGAACGCGCACGCGGCGTGGGCCCACCCGCAGCTCGCCGGGCAGGTATTGCGTACCCGCACCGATGGCCGCAGCGAGATTGCCCTGCGGGTGGAATCGCTGCACGACGCACGCCAGGTGCTGCGGCTGGAGCGATGGATCGGCGCGCTGCCCGGCGTAGAGCGCGTCGCCATCGACCCCACCGCCCGCCGCGTACGGGTGGTGTGGGACGCCGGACGCACTTCGCTGCCGGCCCTGCTCGACGCGTTCGCCGAGGCGCGCTGCGCGGCGCAGCCGCTGCAGCACGACAGCATCGACGATGCCCGCGCAAAGCAGACCCACGATGCGCTGAAGCGCCTGCTGGTCGCCGGCATGTGCGCGATGCAGGTGATGGCCTACGCGTTCGTGATCTACATCGGCGCGGTCGATTTCGTCGACTTCACCACGCGCGGCCTGTTCCGCTGGCTCGGCTTGATCTCGACCATTCCGGTCGTGCTGTATTCGGCGCAGCCGTTCTTCGTCGGCGCCGCGCACGAACTGCGTGCACGGCGGCTGGGCATCAACCTGCCGGTGGCGCTGGCGGTGGCGGTGGTCTTTCTCGCCAGCCTGTTCGACACGCTGCGCGGCAGCGGCGAGATCTATTTCGATTCGGTGAGCATGTTCGTGTTCCTGCTGCTGGGCGCGCGCTATCTCGAGCTGCGCTCGCGCCTTCGCAGCGGCGCGCAGGCCGACGCGGTGATCGACACGGTGCCGCCGCTGGCCCGGCGCCGGCGCGCCGACGGCGAACTGGAAACCGTGGCCGCGATCGCCCTGCTGCCGGGCGATCGCGTGCACATCGAGGAAGCCGGCACGGTGCCCGCGGACGGCGTGCTGGAAAGCCCCGGCGTGCAGGTGGACGAGGCGCTGCTGTCGGGCGAATCCCGCCCGGTCCGGCGCCGCCGCGGCGAACCGCTGCTGGCCGGCAGCGTGCTGCTGTCCGGCCCCGCCGAATTGCGGGTGGAACGCAGCGGCGAGACCACCGCCGCGGCCCGCCTGGGCGCACTGGCCCGCCGCACGCGGCAGGCGCGCGCGCGGATCGCCGGCAGCGATCCCGAGGTCGGCCGCTTCGTCGGCCGCGTGCTGCTGCTGACGGCACTCACCGCGCTCGGCTGGCTGCTGGTCGACCCGTCGCGCGCCTTCGACGCCGCCATCGCGGTGCTGGTGGTGGCCTGCCCCTGCGCCTTCGCGCTGACCCTGCCGCTCACGCTGACCCGGGCGCTGGGCGTGCTGGCAAGGCACGGCGTACTGGTCACCGACACCGCCGCCATCGCCACCCTGGCCCGCGTCGACAGCGCGCTGTTCGACAAGACCGGCACGCTCGGCGTGCCGCAACTCGGCCTCGCACAGGTCGAACCCCAGCGCGGCGACAGCCGCGAACAGGTGCTGGCCTGGGCCGCCGCGCTGGCCGGCGAAAGCGCGCACCCGCTGGCCCGCGCGCTGGCCGACGCGGCGTGCCGGTACGGCCGGCCGCCACGCGCACGCAACGTGCAGGTCCAGGCCGGCGCCGGCATCAGCGGGACCGTCGACGGCCGCCCGCTGCGCCTGGGCCGCGCCGGCTTCGCGCTCGCCCCCGGCGGCCAGGCTGTGCCCGAACCGTTGCAGAGCGCGCTGCTGCTGTGCGACGCGCAAGGCATCGTCGCGGCCTTTCATCCCACCGAACAACCCCGCGCCGACGCGCGCCGCACGCTGGATGCGCTGCGCAAGCGCGGCATCGCGCCCGGCATCGCCAGCGGCGACACGGCGGACCGCGTGGCGCCGCTCGCCGCCACGCTCGGCATTGCCGACTGGCACGCGCGCCAGACACCGGCCGACAAGCTTGCCCTGCTCCACGCGATGCGCGCGCGCGGCCGGGTCACGCTGGCGGTCGGCGACGGCAGCAACGACGCGCCGGTACTGGCCGGCGCGGATGTCTCCGCGGCACTGGCCGGCGGCACCGGACTGGCGCAGGCGCACGCCGACCTGCTGCTGCTGGATGGACGTCTGGACGGCCTGACCCACGCGCTCGCGATCGCCACGCAAGTGCAGCAGGTAGTGCGCCAAGGCCGCCGCTGGTCGCTGCTCTACAACCTGTGCGCGGTACCGTTCGCCGCGTTCGGCCTGGTGCCGCCCTGGCTGGCCGGCATCGGCATGTCGCTCAGCTCGCTGGTGGTGGTGCTCAACGCGCTGCGGGTCGGCCGCGATGCCGCTCCAGTACCCGTGACAAGTGGCCGGAGACTGCACGCATGAACATCCTGCTGGTGCTGATTCCGGTCACGCTGCTGATCGTGCTGATCGCGGTGGGGCTGTTTTTCTGGGCCGTCAACCACCAGCAATTCGACGACCTGGACAGCCCGGCGGTCCTGCCGCTGCTGGACGAACCGCCTCCCGCCGGCCCGGCCGCCGCGAAACCGGCCGCGCCACCCGATGCCGGCACGGCGGCCGTCGACGGGAGCAGCGCCGTCGAATGAGCCGGCCACCATCCACGGTTATTGCGCCACGCGGGGCACGTCGCGGTTTCGCTCCGGGCGGCGCTGGGGCAAACTGTCGCGCATGACCAACCAATCGTTCGACCTGATCGTTCTCGGCGCCGGCTCGGGCGGCATTGCCGGCGCCATCCGCGCAGCACGGCATGGCGCGCGTGTCGCGGTGCTCGAACCCCGTGCGCTGGGCGGCACCTGCGTCAACGTCGGCTGCGTGCCGAAGAAGGCGATGTGGCTCGCCGCGGAACTGGCCGAGGCGCAGCCGCTGGCCGCCGAGCTCGGCTTCGACCTCAAGCCGGGCGTACTCGATTGGCCCGCCTTCATCGCGCGCCGGCAGCACTACATCGCCAACATCCACGCCAGCTACCGCAAGCGCTTCGACGAGCTCGGCATCACCCTGATCGCCGAGCGCGGGCACCTGCTGGGCAACGGCCGGGTGCGCGCCGGGGCACGGCAGCTGTCGGCGGCACACCTGCTGATCGCCACCGGCGGCCATGCGCAGCGACCCGACATCGCCGGCCACGAACACGGCATCGACTCCGACGGCTTTTTCGACTTGCGCGCCGCGCCGCGCAAGGTCGCGGTGGTCGGCGCCAGCTACATCGCGGTCGAGCTGGCCGGGGTGTTGCGGGCGCTGGGCTCGGAGGTGCATCTGCTGGTGCGCGGCGAGCGCCTGCTGCGCACGTTCGATCACGACCTCGGCGATGTCCTGCTCGAAGCGATGCGCACGCGCGGCATCGCGGTCGAGTTCGGGCATCGGCTGGATCAGGTCGACCGCAACGCCGACGGCATCCGCATCCATTGCCGCAATGGCGATGTCGCCGGGGGTTTCGACAGCCTGCTGTGGGCCGTGGGCCGGACGCCGAACGTGGCCGGCTTCGGCATCGAGGCCGCTGCCGTCGAGCTCGACGCCAAGGGTTTCATCGCCGTGGACGCATGGCAGAACACCTCGGCGAAAGGCATCTACGCGGTGGGCGACGTCACCGATGCCGCCGCGCTGACCCCGGTCGCGATCGCCGCCGCGCGCCGCCTGATGGACCGCGTGTTCGGCGGCAAGCCCGATGCCCGCATGGATTACCGCAACATCCCCAGCGTGGTGTTCTCGCATCCGCCGATCGGCACCGTCGGCCTCACCGAAACACAGGCCCGCGCCGAACACGGCGAAGCCATCAAGGTTTACACCAGCCGCTTCCGGCCCATGCTCGGCGCGCTGGCCGGGCACCCGGAGCGTTCGTTGATGAAACTGGTCTGCGCCGGCGACGACGAGCGCGTGGTCGGCCTGCACCTGATCGGCCCGGCCAGCGACGAAATCCTGCAGGGCTTCGCGGTGGCGGTGAAGATGGGCGCGCGCAAGCGCGATTTCGACGACACCGTGGCGATCCATCCCACCGCGGCGGAGGAGCTGGTGTTGATGGGGTGAGGCGGGAACGGGGCAAGTTCGCTGCCTCGCGGCGGCGCGAGGTCATGCTCGCCACCGCATCAAGCTGCTCGTTGGCATGAGGGCACCGCGAATAACCCCGATTTGCGTAGGAGCGCACCCTGTGCGCGAATGCTCTTTGCGGATGTTCATCGACAAGAGCATTCGCGCACAGGGTGCGCTCCTACGAGTACCAAGCAGCAGGTTATCCGGGATTCCCATGAAGCCACGGCCAGCCGCTCGCTGACACTGCCGCGTCAGTCCAGCGTCACGTCCGATCCCATCGCCGGCATCTGCCGGCAGTAGTCGGCGGCCTCGGCCAGCAGCCATTCGCGGAACAGCTGCAGGCCGCGATGTTCCTGCGAGCGTTGCGGATACACCAGCCAGTACGCGTCCGGCACCGCCATGTAGCGATCGCCCAGCACCACCAGTCGCCCGGCATCGATCAGCGACTTCGAGGTCACCATCCGCCCCAGCGCAACGCCGAGACCTTCCAGCGCGGCATGGCGCAGCGCGTCGAGGCCGTCGAACTGCGCCACATAGCGCGTCGGGCGCGTGCCGCCATAGCGGTCGAACCAGTCGTTCCAGCGCGTCGAGGGCGCCTGCTCGCCGAGCAGCGGCCAGCGCGACAGGTCGTGCGGATCGGCGTCGTCCATCCGTGCGATCAGCGCGGGCGCGGCCACCGGCGCGATCCATTCGCCGAACAGGCGCTCGCCGTGCAAGCCGCTCCACTTGCCGCGACCGTAGCGCAGCCCGACGTCCACCGCCTCGCGTTCGAAGTCCACCAGCGCGGAACCCGATTGCAGGTTGAGTTCCAGTTCCGGATAGGTGGCCACCAGTCGCGGCAGTCGCGGCACCAGCCAACTCGACATGATGCCGGGGCTGGCGCTGAGCGTGAGCTCGTTGTGGCGGTGGGTGCGATAGCGCGACAGCGCGCGCTCGATGCCGTCGAAGTGTTCGCCCACCGCTTCGAGCAGGCTGCGGCCGTCGACGGTCAGCTTCACGCCGCGCGGTCCGCGCTCGAACAGGCGCCGTTGCATGCGCTCCTCCAGCTGGCGCATCTGGTGGCTCAACGCGCTGACGGTAAGGTTTGCCTTCGTCGCGGCGTGCGACAGATTGCCCAGCCGGGCAACCAGCACGAACTGTTGCAGCAGGCCCGGCGGCACCTTTCCCATCTTGAATTTCCCTCAAGCCTGGCTTGCGAATATATCGCTTTTTGGCGGCCTCTGGCACGCGTACCTTGATCGTATTCCAAACCCAAGCCACCCACGGAGGCTCTCCCCATGAGCTCGCTCTGGAAAGATCTGCTGTTCCTGCACGGTCACCTCACCCACGCCGATCTGGCCTGGCGGCCCGATGTGCGCACCGATGCGGACCGGCCCGACACCATCGCCAAGCGCAAGTCCCGCATCAGGAAGGCCAGGCTGATCGCGTCGGCATGCTGCATGCCGGCCCGGCCGCGACTCGCCGGGCCGCGCTGACCTGCATCTGGCAAAATCCGGAAACCTCAGGGACGGGGGAAGTTCAGCGACACCCATCGACACGAGCGGTGCCGACGAATCATCCAGCCAACCGACGTGGGTATCCGATATCGGTTGTCGCTCCGCACTTCTTGAAGCGCTATTCCCGCAAAACCGGCATCACAACGAGTTTCGACAAGGAGCAGGTCATGGCACAACTCGATCGCATCACTCAGCAGCCCGAGATCATGGGCGGCAAGGCGTGCATCCGCGGTTTGCGCGTCACGGTCGGCATGCTCGTGGGGCAGATCGGTACCGGGCACAGCGTCGATGAACTGCTCGCCGACTACCCCTATCTGGAGCGCGAAGACATCATGCAGGCGCTTCGCTACGCGGCATGGCGGGCGGAAGAACGCGAGGTCATGCTCGCCACCGCATGAAGCTGCTCGTCGACATGAATCTATCGCCACGCTGGATCGATTGGTTCTCCGACGCGGGCATCGAAGCAGCGCATTGGTCGATGGTCTGTGCGAAGAATGCGCCAGACGCGGAGATCATGGCCTATGCCAGCGTAAATGAGTATGTAGTGCTCACACACGACCTGGACTTCAGCGCGATCCTCGCCGCCACGCATGGTGAGAAACCCAGTGTCGTGCAAATCCGTGCCGAAGATATCCGCCCGGACGCCATCGGTCGGCAAGTCATCGCTGCGCTGCGGCAGATGGCTGCTTAACTTGACGCCGGTGCGCTGCTCACCATTGATCCGAACCGCACACGCTTGCGCGTACTCCCCCTGCCACCGAAGGGCTGACGCGCACCTGGGGCTCATCTGGTTTCCCGTCCCACTGCGCCTCAAACCCGAAGGCCCTAACGCGACTGCGCACCCGCCATCCGCCGCAGCGCCGCCTGCAGCGCCCGGCGCAACACGCGGTCGGTCGGCGTGGCCGGCGCGGTCAGCCCCATCCGTGCCAACGCTGCGGCCTCGCCGTCGATCGGCGCACCTGGTCGCGACAGCGCCTGCAGCAGCCTGAACCGGCCGCGCCAGCTGCCGACCGACGCCTTCAGCCAGTTCAGGGCCGGCAGCAGTTGCTGCTCGACCGCGGTGAAGTCGCTGCCGAACGGAAACGGCGGCAGCAGTCCCTTTTTCTGCAGGGGCAGCAGCGCCGCCCGCAGAGCATCGGGATGATGCTGCCGCCAGGCCTCGGGTATGACGAAATCCACCGCCAGCTTGCCGTGCGATTTCGCCTCGGCACTCAGCACATCGAGAAAGCGCGCGTCGCAGATCGACAGCATCGCCTCGACGCATTCGCTGTCGCTCTTGCCGCGCAGGTCGGCGACGCCGTATTCGGTGATGTAGAGGTCGCGCAGGTGGCGCGGAATCGTGGTCTGGCCGTAGTTCCAGCGTATGTTGCTTTCGATGCCGCCGCGCGCCTGCCGGGTGGCACGCAGCAGCAGCGCCGAGCGGCCGCCGGGCAGTTCGTGCGCCATCGCCACGAAGTTGTACTGGCCGCCGACGCCGCTGACCACCTCTCCGTTCGCCAGCGTTTCGGACACCGCGGCGCCAAGCAGGGTCGCCATCATGCAGGTGTTGAAGAAACGCGCGCCGCGCCGCTGCAGCACGGCCAGCGCCTGATGATCGCCGTACAGCTGGTTGACGTTGGCGACCGGGCACATGTCGATCGCATCCGGATCGGCCGCCCCGGTGGCGCCGAGCCATTCGTACAAGGCCTGCGTGCCCAGAAAGAACGCACCGCGCAGGTAGTGCCCGCCGGGCGTTGCCGGATCCAGCAGCCCGGCGGCGGAAGCCTGCTCCTGCGCCAGATCGTCCCAGCTGCGGCGCTTGAGAATGCCGGCCTGCTGCAAGTGCATGAAGCCGTCCATCACCATCTCGCTGGCGCCGTACAGACCGCTCTCGAGCGGCGCCAGGCCACCCATCGACGCGGCCAGCGCGTGCGTGGCGCCACGGCGGTCCAGCGCCACCAGCGCGCGCCTCCACTGGATGTTTTCCTGCTGGCGCAGCAGCAGCGCCTTGACCAGCGCATCGGACAGCGCACCGATGCCGA
Organism: Lysobacteraceae bacterium; assembly: GCA_028871555.1. Lineage (GTDB taxonomy): Bacteria > Pseudomonadota > Gammaproteobacteria > Xanthomonadales > Rhodanobacteraceae > Rhodanobacter. The sequence goes on along the minus strand of JAGWNA010000003.1, from coordinate 75,116 downwards.
TCTGCAGGCAGCCGCCGTCCCGGACCAGCGCGCTGGCGTGCAGGCCCAGCGCGTACTCGGCCATATCGACCGGCGGGCGCGGCAGCGCGAACAGGCGCGGCGAGGCGTCGGGGCGCAGTTCGATGTCGAAATAATCTTCGGCCACCTCGGCCGTGCCGCTCAGGTACGGCAGGTCCGGATGCACCACCGCCACGCACAGCGGCCGCGGCTTGCCGGCAGCCTGCACCTGGCGCAGGAAATCGAGGGTGAGATCCGGGTTGCAGGACAGGCTGTAACGCACGCCGTCCGGCCCCTCGCGCCGCGCCACCAACTGCACCAGCAGGTTGATGTCCTGCGGCACCAGGTCGCGGGCGACATGGGTGTAGTTCTGGCTGATGTAGCTGCGCTGGGCGCTGGCCGAATGCAGCAGCGCGCCGGACTGCAGGTAGAACTCGTGCACCTCGACGTTCGCCGGCAGCGCATTGTGCGCCTGATCCAGCGCGTACTGCGGATCGACCTGATCGGCACCGAAATGACGTTCGAGAAACGGCCCCAGGAAGCGCGCCTCCAGCCCCGGCGCAGGCTGCGGCCGGGTCAGCGACAGCGCGGTATACAGGCGCAGCGAGCGGGTCGGGGCGTCGGCAACCAGCCGGTACAGCGCATTGAGCAGGCCATGCGGCTTGCCCAGCCCCAGCGGCGCGGCGATGCGCAGATCCGGCCCCAGCCGGTCGACGATGTACTGCGCGCAATCCCTGGTGTCGGTGTGGCGATGCTCGATCGGCATGCGCCAGATCATGCCAGAAGCCCGCCACCGGCGCTGCGGGCGGATGGAGCGGCTCATCGACGGGCTCCCGGCATGACCTACACTCGCCGCATGTCCACGACGCCCCTTCCCGTGACCCCGCATCGCCTGCTGGCCGAACAGGCGCTGAGCCGCGCCGCCGGCGCGCCGCTGCTGGGCGGCAACGCGGTGGAGCTGCTGATCGACGCGCCGGCACATTACGACGCCTGGCTGGCGGCGATCCGCACCGCGCGACAGCGCGTGCTGCTGGAGAACTACATCATCCGCGACGACGGCATCGGCCGCCTGTTCCGCGACGCGCTGGTGGAGCGCGCGCAGGCCGGGGTGCTGGTCGCGGTGGTGGTCGACTGGGTCGGCTGCCTGGGCCAGTCGCGCGGCGCGTTCTGGGCGCCGCTGCGCGCCGCCGGCGGTCTGGTGCGGGTGTTCAATCCACCGCAGCTGGGGCAACCGTTCGGCTGGATCAGCCGCGACCACCGCAAACTGCTGGCGGTCGACGGCGTGCATGGCTTCCTGTCCGGCGTCTGCATCAGCGCGAAATGGCTGGGCGACCCGGCGCGCGGCGTGCCGCCGTGGCGCGACACCGGCGTGGCGCTGCGCGGTCCGGCGGTGGCCGAGCTCGAGGCAGCCTTCGTGCAAAGCTGGGACGCCATCGGCGGCACGACGCTGCCCGCATGGCCTCCGGCACCGGTGCCGGATCAACCCGCCGGTTCGGTCGCCTTGCGGGTGATCGCCACCCAGCCGGCCAGCGCCAGCATGTACCGGCTCGATCAGCTGATCGCCGCGATGGCGCGCAGGACGCTGTGGCTCACCGATGCCTACTTCGTTGGCATCGCGCCCTACGTGCAGGCGTTGGTGGCAGCGGCGCGCGATGGCGTGGACGTGTGCCTGCTGGTGCCGGGCAGCAGCGACATTCCGGTGGTCGCCGGGATGTCGCGTGCGGGCTATCGACCGCTGCTGAAAGCGGGCATCCGCGTGTTCGAGTGGAACGGCTCGATGCTGCACGCCAAGACCGCGGTGGCCGATGGCCAGTGGGCACGGGTCGGCTCGTCCAACCTCAACATCGCCAGCTGGCTGAGCAATCGCGAAATCGACGTGGCGGTGGAGGATGCCGGTTTCGCCGGCCAGCTCGCCGCGCAGTTCGAACGCGATCTGGGCAACGCCACCGAGATCGTGCTCGCCCCCCATCGCCATCGCCGCAGCGAGCGGGTACGCAGCAGCGAGACGCGACCGCCGCGGGTCCGCCGCGCCGGCGGCAGTTCCAGCCGCGCCGCGGTCGGCGCCCTGCGCATCGCCAACAGCGTCGGTGCCGTGCTGGGCAACCATCGCGTGCTCGGCGACGCATCGAGCGGCCCGCTGCTGAGCGGCGCGCTGGCGCTGGCCGCACTGGCCGTGATCACGATCCTGTGGCCGGCGTGGATCGGCTGGCCGTTCGGGGCACTGGCCGGCTGGCTCGCCTTCAACCTCGGCATCCGCGGCTGGCGCCTGCACCGGCGACGGCGGCGCAGGCTGCGCGATGCCGTCGACAACGATTGACCGGAGCCTGCCGCCATCAATCGGGAATCCCGAATAACCCGATTCTCGACACTCGGAGCCCGCCCTGTGGGCGATGCCCGTTCCCCGCCTAGCCATTCGCGCACAGGGTGCGCTCCTACGGCAGCGCAAGCCATATCTTGTAGGAGCCCACCCTGTGGGCGATGCTCCTCGGTGGGAAATCGCAAGAGCTAAGGGCATTGAGAGCAAGAGCATCGCCCGCAAGCGGGCTCCACACATGACGGCCCTGCAGGGTAGGCACTGCCTGCGGCTGAAGCCGCTCCCACAAAACCGCTCCAAATCGTGGCTATTCGGGGGGGGCAATTGATGTGGCGCCTGCGCAAGCTACGCCAAGTGAATGTTTCTACACGACCTGGCAAGATCGACCATGCTAGGCTCGCGTTCCCATGCCTGCCTACGACGACAACCCTCCGCGCCACGTCCTGACCCCCAGCACGCTGAACCGGCTGGTGCGCGATCTGCTGGGCGATGCACTGCCCATGGTGTGGATCGAGGGCGAATTGTCGAACGTGGCGCGGCCGGCTTCCGGGCACCTGTACTTCACCCTGAAGGACAGCGGCGCGCAGGTGCGTTGCGCGATGTTCAAGCCGAAGGCCGCCTCGTTGCGTTTCCGCCCGGTCGACGGCATCCAGGTGCTGGTGCGCGCCAAGGTCGGCCTGTACGAACCGCGCGGCGAATTCCAGCTGGTCGCCGAGAGCATGGAGCCGGCCGGCGAAGGCGCGCTGCAACGCGAGTTCGAGCAGCTCAAGGCCCGGCTCGATGCCGAAGGCCTGTTCGCATCGGCGCGCAAGCGCGCCCTGCCGCGCTTCGCGCGACGCATCGGCGTGATCACCTCGGCCACCGGCGCGGCCGTGCGCGACGTGCTGAGCGTGCTGGCGCGGCGCTGGCCGCTGGCCGATGTCGAGATACTGCCGGTGCCGGTGCAGGGCCGCGAGGCGCCGCCGGCGATCGTGGCGATGCTGCGCAAGGCCTCGGCCAGCGGGCGTTACGAGGTGCTGCTGCTGACCCGCGGCGGCGGCTCGCTGGAAGACCTGTGGGCGTTCAACGAGGAATCCGTGGCGCGGGCGATCCACGCCAGCGCGGTGCCGGTGGTCAGCGCGGTCGGTCACGAGATCGACTTCAGCATCGCCGACTTCGTCGCCGACCTGCGCGCGCCCACCCCCTCGGCCGCCGCCGAATTGCTGGTGCCCGATGCGCTGGCCGTCGGCCGGCATCTGCAGCAATTGCAGCAGCGCCTGCAGACCCTGCAGCAGCGACGCCTGCAGGCGCACTCGCAGCGCGCCGATCACCTGCTGGCGCGGCTGCAGGCGCAGCGGCCGCAAGCGCGGCTGGTACGCGACCGCGAGCGCCTGATCCATCTGCGGCAACGCCTGACGGCGGTGCGGCGCGAGCAAAGCCAGCGCCGGCACACCCGGCTGGAACGGCTGCACGCGCGCCTGCTGGCGCAGCACCCGCGCGCGCGGCTGCCGCTGCTGGCGCGCCGCCTGGCCGAACAGGACCTGCGCCTGCGCCGCGCGATCGCGCACACGCTGGAACGCGACCGCACCGCCCTGCGCCACGCCCGCCACGCGCTGCATGCGGTGAGCCCGCTGGCCACGCTGGAACGCGGCTACGCGATCGTGTTCGATGCCGCCGGCCGGATCCTGCGCGCCGCCCGCAACGCACCGCCCGGCACGTCGCTGCGGGCGCGGCTGGCCGAAGGCGAGCTTGCCCTGCGCGTAGTCGAACCGCCCGGGAAGCAGTGACCGCCTGCCCGGTCGGCCATTGGCCGGCTTGCGGTAGGAGCCCACCCTGTGGGCGAATGCTTTGCTCTTGTTTGTAGACACTCTGTTCGCAGTCAAGCGATTTTCAATGTTGTGTAGATACCGCTCGCGGGCGATGCTTCTGCTCTGAATCCAGCCGGAGAGATCAAAGCAACGGCATCGCCCGCAAGCGGGCTCCAGAATCGCCCACATAGAGTATTCGCCCACAGGGTGGGCTCCTACGGGACCCGTCCGATCCGCCGGAACACCTGGGAGAGAAACCCATGCTCGACAAGACCTACCCCTACTACCTCGCCAACCGGCCGCAGACCTCGAAGACCATGCTGGAGGTGCGCGACAAGTACAACGGCAGGGTCGCCACCCGCGTGGCCGTGCCCGACGCGAAAGCCGTGGAAAAGGCCATCGCCGCCGCGGCGAAGGCCGCCGCGCCGATGCGCGAATACAAGCCCTGGGCGCGCCAGGCGACGCTGCAGCATTGCGTCGCCCGTTTCGGCGAGCGCCGCGACGAACTGGCCGAGGCGCTGTGCATCGAGGCCGGCAAGCCGATCGGGGACGCGGCCGGCGAGGTGACCCGGCTGATCGAGACGTTCCGCATCGCCGCCGACGAATCCGTGCGCAACAACGGCGAGACGCTGAACCTGGAGCTGTCCAGCCGTCTGGACGGCTATCACGGCTATACCCGGCGCGTGCCGATCGGCCCGCTGTCGTTCATCACGCCGTTCAACTTTCCGTTGAACCTGGTGGCGCACAAGGTCGCCCCGGCGATCGCCGCCGGTTGCCCGTTCGTGCTCAAGCCGTCGGAAAAAACCCCGGTCGGCGCGCTGCTCATCGGCCAGGTGCTGGCCGAGACGGACCTGCCCCGGGGTGCGTTCTCGATCCTCCCGCTGGACGGCCTGCATGCCGCGCCGCTGGTCGAGGACGAGCGCTTCAGGCTGCTGTCCTTCACCGGCGGGCAGATCGGCTGGGAGCTGAAGGCACGCGCCGGCCGCAAGAAGGTCACGCTGGAACTGGGCGGCAACGCCGCGTGCATCGTCGATGCCGACCAGGGGCCGAAGCTGGACCGCGTGGTCGAGCGGCTGGTGTTCGGCGCGTTCTACCAGTCCGGCCAGAGCTGCATCAGCGTGCAGCGCATCGTCGCGCATGCGGACATCTACGAGGCGCTGAAGCGAAAACTTGTGGCGGCGGTGAAGAAGCTCAAGACAGGCGACCCGAAAAAGAAGGATGTCTTTCTCGGCCCGATGATCGACAAGGCCGCCGCCGAACGCCTGCACGGCTGGATCGACGAAGCGCGGATCGCCGGCGGCAGGCTGCTGTGCGGCGGCGGGCGCGAAGGCGCGATGCTGCAGGCGACACTGATGGAAAACGTGCCCGGCGACGCCAGGGTCAACCGTCTCGAAGCATTCGGCCCGTTCGCCCTGCTGGCCCCGTTCAGCGAATTCGACGAGGCCATCGCGATGGTCAACGACTCCGACTACGGCCTGCAGGCGGGGATCTTCACCGACAGCCTCGACCACGCCATGCGCGCCTGGAACGGACTGGAACAGGGCGGCGTGATCGTCAACGACGTGCCCAGCTTCCGCGCGGACAACATGCCGTACGGCGGCGTCAAGCTGTCCGGTCTCGGTCGCGAGGGCATCCGCTGTGCGATCGAGGACATGACCGAGATCCGCCTGATGGTGATGCGCGAAGCGTGAGCGCGCACGCCGCCACCACCGACCACGTCAACCCGCCGCCAGGGAGGCGTTCGGCGACTCGCCCACCGTGCGCCGCCACTGCTCCACGTCGCGCAGCGGCGGCGCACCGAACTGCCGGCTGTACTCGCGACTGAACTGAGACGGGCTCTCGTAGCCCACCCGATGCGCCGCGGTCGCCACGTCGCAACGTTCGGTCAGCAGCACCCGGCGCGCTTCCTGCAGGCGCAGCTGCTTCTGGTACTGCAGCGGGCTCATCGCGGTGATCGCACGAAAGTGATGGTGCAGCGAGGAGGCGCTCATGTTCACCGTGACGGCCAGCTCGTCGATGCGCAATGGCTGGTCGTAATGCCCCTTGAGCCAGTCGATCGCCTTCGCGATCTGCTGCGACTGGCTGCCGCTCATCGCGACGTGGCGCAGGCGCGCGCCCTGCTCGCCGGTCAGCAGGCGGTACAGCAGTTCGCGCTCGATCAGCGGCGCCAGCACCGGGATGTCCCGCGGCGCGTCGAGCAGACGCACCAGGCGCAACACACTGTCCAGCAGCTCCGGCGTCAGCGGACTGACCGCCATGCCACGGCCGGCGGCGGTCGCCGCCGGCCGTGGCATGGCGGCACTGGTCAGCAGCTCGCCGATGATTCGGGCGTCGAAACGCAGCATGGCGCAAAGGTAGGGTTCCTGCGCCGAAGCCCTGATCACCTGCGAGACCACCGGCAGATCGATCGAGGTCACCAGGTAATTCGCCTGGTCGTAGTGCAGCACCTCCTCGCCCAGCAGCAGCTGCTTGGCACCTTGCGCCACCAGCGCCAGACCCGGCTCGTACATCGTGCAGACCTGCGCGCCCGGCACCTCGGCGCGAAAGAACGACAGCCCCGGCAACGCCGTCGCATGGACGCCGTTGCCGACGGTCGATCGATCAATGATGGCTGCCAATTCCGCCCGGTCGCACTCCATGCGCGAAACCGGCATGACAGCCTGGGAGCTTTGATTCATGGCATTCGGCACCTGCTGCAGGGAGAGACAAGATTGCCTGTTCCTGCGCGCCGGCGCGAGCGCACAGAACGCACTTTGCAGGATCGGGCAAGGATCTCGCAGGATCCGGCTACCGGAGGCCCGCCTTCGCTGCGCATACTTTGCGCTTCGGTGACCGCACACCCAAGGAGAAACGCATGCCCCTGAACATCCGTGGTTACGCCGCCCGGTCCGCCACCGCGCCGCTGGCGCCACATGCCTTCGAGCGCCGCGATCCGCGGCCGGACGACGTGGTGATCGACATCCTGTACTGCGGCGTCTGCCACTCCGACCTGCACACGGCCCGCAACGAATGGCATGGCACCAGCTATCCGGTCGTGCCGGGCCACGAGATCATCGGCAAGGTCAGCGCCGTGGGTGACCAGGTCAGCCAGTTCAAGGTCGGCGACATGGTCGGCGTCGGCTGCATGGTCGACTCCTGCCGGCACTGCGCCGCCTGCGACCAGGGTCTGGAGCAGTACTGCGCCGAACTGCCCACCTTCACCTACAACAGCAAGGACCGCCAGGACGGCCGCATGACCTTCGGCGGCTACTCCGAGCGCATCGTGGTGTCGGACAAATTCGTGCTGCACATTCCCGCAACGCTTGACCCGAAGTCCGCCGCGCCGCTGTTGTGCGCCGGCATCACCACCTGGTCGCCGCTGCGCCACTGGAAGGTCGGCAAGGGCAGCAAGGTCGCGGTCGTCGGCCTGGGTGGGCTGGGCCACATGGGCCTGAAATTCGCCAAGGCACTCGGCGCCGAGGTCACCCTGTTCACCCGCTCGCCCGGCAAGGAAAGCGAAGCGCGCCGCCTCGGCGCCGGCTATGTGGTGCTGTCCACCGATCCGGCCCAGATGCAAGCCGTCGCCGGCCAGTTCGACTTCATCCTCGACACCGTGCCGCAGCAGCACGACCTGAATCCCTATCTGGGCACGCTCAAGATCAACGGCGTGCACGTGCTGGTCGGCCTGGTCGAACCGATCGAACCGCCAGTGCACGCGGCCAACATCATCTTCGGTCGCCGTTCGATCGCCGGCTCGCTGATCGGCGGCATCGCCGAAACCCAGGAGATGCTGGATTTCTGCGCCAAACACGGCATCAGCGCCGACATCGAGATGATCGCCATCCAGGACATCAACGAGGCCTACGAACGGATGCTCAGGAGCGACGTGCGCTACCGCTTCGTGATCGACATCGCCTCGCTGGGCCGGGCCGCCTGAGGATGACCGGCCGCCGCCTCGCGCGGTGGCCGCCTCAGCGGCCCGGAAACCGCCCGTTACAGCGGCGCCATCTTCGGTGCGTTCCAGCCCAGCGCGTTGTAGAGGCGATAGCGCGCGATGCCCAGGTACTCGTGCCATGCGGCATCGGTCAACGCCAGGTTCCAGCCCAGCGGCACGAACGACCACACCGGCGCCGGCCAGTCGCCGCGCACCGGCGTGGGCCGGATGCCGAAGTGAGCGAAGTACAGCAGGCTGCGGCGCAGGTGGAACGCCGAGCTCACCAGCAGCACCCGTTGCGCGCCGTAGTCGCGCAGCAGCGGACGGCTGAACCGGGCGTTCTGCCAGGTGTTCGTGCTGCGCGTTTCCAGTTGCAGGTCCTGCGCGGGCACCCCCAGCCGGCGCAGCACGGCGCCGTACACCGTCGCCTCCGCTACACCGTGATGCTGGGCATCGCCGCCGCTGACCAGCACCCGGCACGCGCGGCCGGCCGCCTTGCAGTCACGATAAAGCGCCGCCGCCTGCACGATCCGGCCGTAGGCGAAAAGCGGCGGCTCCAATCCGCCGTGGCCAACCAGCGTGGTCCCCGCCCCGAGCAGCACGATCGCGTTGCGCGGCGCCCAGCCGCCCGTGCCCGTGGCGACATAAGGCCCCTGCAGTCCGGCCAGCAGCCACTGCGGCAGCGGTCCGCACCCCGCCGCCAGCAACAGCGTCAGCGCCAGCGCAACCAGGCCTCGCGCCAGCCATCGCCGTCCACGCCAGCCGGCCAGCAGCGCCAGAAGCAGCAAGGTCGCCAACGCGATACCGGTCATGGCCTGGGAATCCGCAAAGACGTGCAGGGTAGCGCAGCCTGCACGGCGGTCGTGACTGTCGAGCGCGGATCGCCCATCACCGCAGACCGGGCAGGCATCGATACACCCATTCGGCCGGCCGCAATCACCCGTTCGGCAGCGCACCGGATACCCGTCCTGTGCGCAAGGCTTTGCCACCGCATGTCGGCGGCGATGGCTTTCGCCTTGCCACCCTTCCGATTCGCCCGCCGGCCCGCCATCATGAGCGCCGCCACCTCACGGAGCGACGCCATGACCACTCTCGTCTTCGTCCACGGCTGGAGCGTCACCAACACAGCCACCTACGGCCAGATGCCGCAGCAGCTGCAGCAGCGCGCGGCAGCGGCGGGCATCGGCATCACGCTGGCGGATATCTGGCTGTCGGAATACGTGAGCTTCGACGACAGCGTGACCATGGGCGACCTGGTGCGCGCCTTCGACCGCGCCCTGCGCGACCTGCCCCTGCCCGACGCCAGCTTCGCCTGCGTCACGCATTCCACCGGCGGCCCGGTGGTGCGCGAATGGCTGCGCGCGCAGCGCGACAAGCCGGACAACTGCAGCACGATCCGGCTCACCCACCTGGTGATGCTGGCACCGGCGAACTTCGGCTCGGCCCTGGCCCAATTGGGCAAGAGCGCACTGGGCCGGCTCAAGGCGTGGTTCAGCGGCGTGGAGCCGGGCCAGCGCATCCTCGACTGGCTGGAACTGGGCAGCAGCGAATCGCTCGCGCTCAACCTCGACCGCATCCACGGCCCGGACCCGGCCGCGGACGGCCAATACCTGTTCGTGCTGATCGGCGATCGCCCGGATCGCTCGCTGTACGACCATCTCAACAGCTATACCGGCGAGGACGGCTCCGACGGCGTGGTGCGCATCGCCGCCGCCAACCTCAACGCGTGCCATGCCGTGCTGGCGCTGCAGCGCGGCGATGCCGAAGGCACCGTCGACGCGCTCTCGCTCAACCAGCGGCAAGGGCCGCGCTGCGCGTTCAAGCTGATCGCCGGCGCCGCGCACTCGGGCGCCGCCCACGGCATCCTCGAAAGCGCCGCCCCGGCCACGGTGGAGGAGATCCTGCGCTGCCTGCAGGTGCGCAGCGCCGGAGACTACCGCGCGCTGTGCGATGCCTTCGACGGCGAGAACAGCCAGCGCGACGCGAACAAGGTGGAGCTGGAGCCGGCCGGCCCGTTCGCTCCGCGCGTGCACATCCACGATCCGTGCAGCCTGGTGATCGTGCGCCTCACCGACGAGGCCGGCGAACCGCTCATCGGCGCCGGCCTGCTGTTCACCGCCGGTGCGCAGGCCAGCCCGAATCTGATGCCCGAGGGTTTCATGCCCGACCGCCAGGCCAACTCGATCAACCGCTCCACGATCTCGCTGTTCCTCAACCATGCGCTGCTGGCCGGCGATGATCGTGTTGCCGATCCCCGCAACAGCCGCCAGACGCTGCGTCCGGCCATCGCCAGCCACCGGCCGTACGGCGTCAGCGTGCAGCCCGTCGATCTCAGCGGCCTGGTCCACCACGCGCTGGCGAAAAGCGCCGCCGGCGACGACCTGCTCGACATGCTCGGCCCGCACCGGAGCACCGTGCTCGACGTGGTGCTGCCCAGGAAGATCCACGAAGGGGTGTTCCGCCTGACGCAGAAACTGACGCCGGAGGATTTCAGCCGGCCGATGGCCGGACCGCTGATCGGCTGACGGGCACATCGCCATCGCAGGCTGCGGTATCGACGGCCGGTCGCGCAGGGGCATCGGCCCACACCGCGGATGCCGCTCCGGCGTGGGCGCGGCAGGCGGCCTTGAACGTCTGGTGCTGCTAGAACGGATATTTCTTGGGACGATCCGGCAATCGCCGCGGCGGACTCAGCGCACGCGAACGGTCACCTCCGTGACTGGCATTGCGGTCCATCCTGCGCAGGCTGCGGTGATCCAGCCGGTCGGTGGCCGAATAACGTTTCTTGTTGAACGAAAAACTGGTGTTCGCCTTGGCACTCTTGCGCCGCTGGTATTCCAGAGCCTCATCGATGTCGCCGTTGCCGCGGTCGAGCGAACGCTTGTGCTGCGGCGAAACCAGGTGGCGCCGCCCGGCTGCAAGCAACATGCTTGCGGCCACGAGCTTCTCGCGCTCACGCACTTCGTGCACGGTACCGGTGAGGCGATCGAAGCCCTTGCTCCTGCTCACCTTGCCGATGCCAGGAAACACCGAGTGGACAGTGGGCGCGTTCGGCGCCGTCACGGAAGTGCGCACCCGCTTGAGCTCCTCCTGCGGCGACATGAACAATTGAACCGTCGCCAATTTGCCCATCGCTGCCACATCCAGCCGGTGGCGCTTGGGGTCGGCGAGCGTCTTCATGACCGCATCGGCGCGCAGGTTGTCGCGCGTCCCATGTTCCTCGGTGATCGCCCCCTTGGTGCCGCCGGTGACCTGCGTCTTGAGGCCGGGCGTGTGCGCGGCAATGGCATGCTTGGGCTTGTTGGGGTCCAGCCCGTATGTCTTGCGCAGTACCCGCGAGCCGGTACGCCAGACCAGCACGCCCTGGTGCGACCGCTGATGGTACGCCGCACGCGCCTCGCGCTTGCCCATGCTGCCGAACTGCGTGCGGAGAATCTTCGTGCGCACGTTCTCGTCCGCGCTGACTCCCCAGCGTTCATGGGCGCCTGTCAGCGCCTTGATGCGGATGTTGCTGCTGAGCGGCTTCTGGCGATATCGCTTGAAATTGACTCGCAGACTGCTCCGGCGGGCCGGGTCCATCGTATACATGCCGGTTTTGTGATGGTGGGGCATGACGGTTTCCTTAAGTTCGCAGTGCCGCAACCGCGATGGCGCGCGGCATGAATGATGGAAATCGAACCGTGAAGCGGCGCCGCCCGGCACACCGGCAGCGCATGCGGACGTACCGGGCGGGCCGTTCAATGCACTTTTGTGCGGCTATTCGACCGAGCCGAACAGGTTGCCCACGGTATTGGCGGCTCGCCTGGCCATGGCCGGCACAAAGGGAGCGGCATGCGCGGCGAACATCGCCGCCCCCAGCGGCGAACCTGCTCGAAATGCCGTGAAAGCGGCACCGGCGAAACTCGAACCGACGCGGCTGCCCAGCCGGTCCTGCATCTCGGAGCTGCGATCCTGCCCCCGCATCATGCCGTACATGGCCATCGCCGTGCCGCCATAGAACATCGCGGCTGATGCCGCAAAGCGGGGACCCTGCGTACGTGCCCATATGCTTCCGGGATTCATGTTGCCTCCTCGTTCTCGTCAGTTGACTCACATCGCGATCGATCCGCATGCCTCGCGGTGATCGCGTCGATCGACAAAATCCCTTCCGGTACAAGGCCTGCGCATCCGTGCGTCACCCACCGATGTTTCACGCATCGGCCATGCCCGCGGCCCCTTCGACGGGCCATGCCCTCCCCGCACCGAACGCCCTGCTGCGCGGGTCGATGCGTATGGGCGATTGCGTTGCCGAGAGAAAATTCGCCAGTTGCATCGCCACGTCGCCCGCTCCCGGCTCACGGCCGCCGCCGCTCAATGTGCTGACCAGAAAGACGAGGTCGTCGTCGGGCGGTACGGCGGTTGCCGCCAGCGGCACGAAGCCGAGCTCGGCAAGCGCGTCCCGTGAGCGGCGGTTGTCCGGATAGACCGAGGTGAACAGCCGCCGTACGCCACACCCAGCGGCCTGTGCCTGCAGCAGTCGCCCGGCACGTCGGCCGTATCCGCAGCCCTGATGATCGCAGCCGATCCAGAAATAGAAGTAACCGCAGTCGCCACTGCACTGCATGCTGACGACGCCGACGAAGCCGGCATCGGCATGCATGACGGCGCAGGTGGCACGCCCCGGCTCCCGCTCCTGTTCGGCGATCCAGTCGCATGCGGCACGATGCGAATCGATCTGCGGAAGGCGCGTGAGCATGCCGATTTCGGGGTCGCGGTATTGCCGAAGCATGGCCTGGGCATGTTCGGCGCCCAGTGGTTCCAGGGCGAGATCGCCATCCACCGCCAGCTCCGCGCGATACCAGGTCAGCGTTTGCCAGTGCGTGCGGCGCGCCTGCAGCTCCTCGCGAAGAGCCCTCGCATGATCGTCGCGAGGGTCCGACCGGCGCAGGCGATCGAGCGCACATCCGAGATTGCCGCCGAGTGCCTCGCACCATGCAAGGCAGGTATGGTCGGAGTCGTACGCGAACATGCCTCGGGCAAGATCCAGGCGCCCAAGGTGCGCGGCGAATACCGCAAGATCATGGCGCAATGCGACGTGCTCGTCCGTGCGCGGGCAGCGCTCCCACACGCGAGCGACGGCCTCGTGCCAGCCGGCTCGTTCGACCTCGCCCAGTGCCGGCGGCGTATCCGCCCAGACGGACAGCACCCCGCGCAAGACGTCGGGAGCATGGCCGGACGCACGCAACAGCGCCAGTCGCAGGGATGGCTCGGCTTCCGCCGCCAGCGCCGATGCCAACCGCACATACTGTGCCGCATCGTCCGGGTGAAAGGCCGCCAGATGATGCTCGAGCGCGCGTTCGTGCCCGCACGGCAGCTGCACGCCGTCGTGCCGCCAGATCGCCTGCACCGCAACGCCGACGTCTTCCCGCTGCCAATGCCGGCTCCAGGCGCCTTGCGCGGTCTGCTCATAGGCGAGCGCGTGAAAATCGACCGCAAGCGCGTCGCTTGCGCGCTGCCAGGTCAGCGGCGGCGCCAGCGCGCCCAGGCGGATCGGCCTTTCGCTGGTGACGCCGCGGTCGGCGGCCAACCACAGGAATTGTCCACGCGTGAGATCGGCAATATGCCGCAAGGCACGCAGCCCCTCGTGCGGCAGGCGCACGCATGCGCTGCTCAAGCTGCGCAGATAACGTTGGCGCAGCAACGCAGGAAACGCCGCTTCGCTGCGCGCCGAGGCAGCCTGCCAGTCATACTCCAGCTCGCACGTCGCCGCGTCCTCGGCCACCACGCGCGCCTCTCCCTCCAGCAGCCGACCGTCGTTCACCGCGAGCAAGAGCCCGGGAAAGCGCTGCAGATAACCCAGGGCAAGCACGACGGGCGGATTGCCCGTCGCATTCCACCGATAGCCGCGGCGCGCGCTGCGGGGGATCGAGGCGCCGGCGCGCGACGGCTCCCATGCCAGCGTATCGACATGCGGATCGGCGGCGAGCCCGGCATGGTCGAGCCATCCCGCACGTGCCACGTCCGGCGCCATGCAGGCCAGGTAACGCACGCTCCATGGCGGGCTATCGCCGCGTTCCAGCCGCTCGTGCAGCGCACGCAGCATCAACCACGCGAAGTAGCCGCTGTCGGGCGCCAGATCGAGCAGATACAGCGGCTGCACGGGATCGAGGCGACCGGCGTCGTGCCAGGCCTTCCACGCAGCGACGATCGCTTCCACCCAGACGTCGGCAAGGCCCGGCGAAGCCAGCGCATCGGTGACCGATGCCGGCGATCGCATGCTCCGCGCGAACAGGGCGAAATCGACGACGCCATCGCGGCCACGAGGCACCGCCCGGCCCGGCGTGGCGCCCTGCAACGCGATCGCGGCGCTCATGGCGCGGCACCCGGTAACGGCAGATGAACCCGGAACATATACCACCACTCCATGCAAGAACGGAAAAGACACAGCGCTGCCCGGCAACGTGCAGCCCGGTCAGCCGTCGCTGTCGGAATCGGATTCCGCGTCATAGCCCCAGCCGGCTTTCGACTTCCAGGTGAATTTGCTCGCCGCCAGGCTGGCGGTGACCTTGCGCACTTCATGCGGCTGGTCTTCGTAGCGCCCTTTCCAGACCTTGCCCGGCTCCTGGCCGAATGCGACGTCATGGCCCTGGTCGTTCATGTGTTGCATGCGGCCGGAGCAGGTCAGGCACGGGCGCATCTTGCCGCCGACGATCGTTCGCCCCTTGTGGCCCGCGAGGCCGAGCATGTCCATGAACTTTTCCTCGACGTGCCTGCCCTCCTGCCGGAAACCACTGTGCAGGATATAGACGCCACCCGTGCTGCCGAAAGCATGCTGGACGCTCTTCTTGTCGCCGGGATCGAGGTAATCGGGCTCGATGTCGCGAACCATGCGCGCCATCAGGGCGGCCCCCTGGCGCGACACCTTGTCGGCGGCCTTGCCGGCCTTGACCCATTTGTCCTGGCCGCTGTCGTCGAACATGCGCGAAGCGAGCTTGTGCGCATGCCTGCTGGTAATCCGCCCGCCGGTGGATTTCGTCGAGGCAAAATAGGCCTTTTCGGACAGTACGCGCCGAGTGAGATCCTGGTACTTCAGCGCCTTGCCGATGCTTTCCGCCGTATGGTCGCGGTTGCTGCCGATGAAGATGTTGCCTCCCGCATACATCATCTGCACTTCCACCGGCGCATCGAGGCCCTTCTTCTTGGCGCGCGCCGCCGCGTGATAGAACAATCGTGTGGCCATCTGCCGGAAGAACTGCTTTTCGCGACGTGCCGCATAACTGATCCGGCCCTGGGTTTTCACCCCCTTCCTCGATTGAAAGCCGGCTTGCGATACACCGGATCCGACGACGTGCGGCGCCATCGCCTTGTCCCATGAGGTCTTTCCCTGATTATTCACGGCTGCCCTCCTCCTCGCTGTGGCCGTCCAGTCCAAGCAGGTCGATCACGCCGATCTGCCCGTTCGATTTGACGAACAGTTCCCGGTAAAGCGCAGCGGCATCGAGCCGGCCCCATGACACTGCACGCCGGATCAGGTACGGAACCGGACTGTGCGGTTCGATGTGAGCGAGGAATTCGGCGATGTCGGCGAGCGTGCGATAGGCCGCTTCGCGATCGGGCAGAGCTTCATCGGACGGGTCGGGTTGCTCTTCGTCGCACTCCATCGCGATCGCGTGCCCGTCATCCGCATCGACCGCAGCCTCGGCCTCGCGCAGCAGCGGCACGCCGCGCCGCGCCATTTCGCCGCGCAGCGGCCCCTGCACGCGGGCCAGCAGGTCGTCGAGCTTGCCCAGCGACGGTGCGTCGCTGCCCAGATGGCCGCGCAGGCTTTCCTCCAGATCCGCCAGCGCGGTGCGTGCCATCGCCAGCTCGGCGTGGCGTTCGCGCAAGTCCGTCAGCGGTGCCGCACAGAGCAGCTCGCGCAGATCCTTGATCGTGGCCGCGCCGCGCGCCTCCTCGGGCAGCTCCCCGTGCATCGCGCGCAGTCGCTCGTGGTAGTGCGCCAACTCCCATTGCGACCAGCTCGCCACCTGTTCGCCGTCGCCGATCAGGGGAATCAGCGACAGCGGGGCAAGCAGCTTCTCGTTCATCCAGCGCACGATGTTGATGCGCGCATCGAAATCGCCATTGTCCGGCTGCGGATGCAGCGCGTCCCACCACACATCGCACAGTCCGCGCAGCAAGGTCATGCAGGGCGCGAGCGCGGCGAACCCGCGCTGCTGGATCTCCGCCTCCAGCAGCCACGAGGCCAGTTGCAGATCCTTGGCGGTACCGCCGAGCACCTTGATGATGGAGGAGGAAACCTTGGGCCAGTTCGGTCGCTTCAGGTCCACCGCCCAGGCGCCCATCGGCAGCGTCGCGTCGTCGCCGCGCCGCGCCTGCTCCACCATGCGGTACGCCATGGTGCCATACACCGGCAGGCCCGCCGGATGCATCCCGTCGATCGGCGCCAGCAACTGCTCCAGCGCGACGCCGAGGTAACGCCCGAAATAGCCGTCGTCGTCGAAGGCTCGGTGCGCATGTTCTTGCCGCGGCATGATGTCGCCGCGTTGCATGTCGGATGCTGGAACGCTCATCGGTATGACTCCTTGCGATGGACGGAAATCACCACAACACCGGCGCCTCCCGCGGGAACGCGGGCACTGCGAGCGGCACGATGGCCTTGCTGGCCGGATCGGGGGCGGAAAGTCTCAGGGTGAGATACAGCCCTGCCTCGCCGGCATGACTCTGGCTGCGCGCGGTATCGGCCTTTGCCTGCACCGGCAGCCGGAACTGCAACAGCTGCAGGTCGGGGTCCAGTGCATCCGCCGCGGCCGCATTCGTCGAGTGCCGATCGATCAGGCGCAGCAGCGCCCATGAACCGCCGCCCTCGAATGTGGCGTGATAGCCGCTGACGCTCAGGTCCGGTTGCGCCGGATCGGGCAAGGGCACGAAACGCGAGCGGTCGGCCCATTGCATGTCGAACGAAACCGGTTCGCCGAAGTTCCACGATACGCCGGTGGCGCTGCCGGGCCAGGCGATCGAATCGTCTCCGCTGCGCACGGTCCAGGCAATCAGCTGATTGCTGATCGGTGAATTCGCAGGCAGTGCGCGAAAACCGACATCAAGCGCGATCGGCGCACTCTTCGGCATGGCGAGCAGGTTTCCGGCAAAAAAGGACTGCACGGCATCGAGCCGCTCGATGAACGCCTTCATCTGCGCGGCCTTGTCTCCCTTGGCAGTCGCCAGCCACGTTTCAAGCTCGGGCTTTTCCTTGGCGTAGTACATGAAGAACGCCTTGACGATCGCCGGCGACACCTCGCGGGAATGGTCGGGCCCGAACGGGTAGCGCCCGGCGAGCTGGCTGTTGAACAGCATGCCGATGCGCACGAAGTGCAGGCTCGAATCGGCTTGTCCATGATCCGCACAGGCGGCCTGGGCGAGCTGCGCCATGGCTGCGCGTCGCTGTGAAAACAGATCGTTGCCGATCGCCGGCGCCGGATAGCCGCCCAGCATGCCGGTGCAATTGGCGTAATTCATCGCGGCCAATTGTTTCAGGAAGAAATCATTGAGCTGACCCACTTGCCCGGCTGGATCGGCAAACTGGACGGCCCGGTTCAACTCGCTGATGGTATTGCCCCAGTAGACGTCGGTCTGCGTGTTGCTGCGCTGGCTGTTGTTGACGCCGCTGGAACCCTTCAGCAGGGTCACGAACGGCGCCGCGTAACCCGACAGTACCTGCACGCGCGCCAACTGGTTGCCCAGGTAGGCCTGCAGCACCGGCACGGTACCGAGATTGAAAATCGCCGTCTTGCCGTCCGTGGCGGCCTGCACCGGCGGATCGTAAAGATGGCTCGACGAGGCCAGATCCGAGACATCGGCCAACATGCTCGATGCATAGTTCTGAGCGCACTGGCCGACCTCGCCGGCGAGGTCGGCGAACCCCAGTTGCCGGAAACTCCGCAACGACTGCAGCAGCGGCCCGAGCGCTGCAGACAGGTTTGCACTCTCGGCCGACAATTCGCGGTCAAGCTGCGATGTCGCATCCAGCCCCGTGTCGCCGGCATCGCCGACCTGCGTGCGCTGGTTGCGCGCCAGGCTGTCCTGCAGCGCCAGCAGCAGCTGGGTACGCGCCAGCTGGTCGTACAATCGTTCCTTCGCCGGCGGGGATCCCGGCAAGATCGTGCCCTGCTGGCCGGCGAATGCCTGGTACTGGCGTATCTCGCTGAGTGCCTGGCCGAAAGTGTTGGCGCGCCAGCCGGCGGCGGCATTGCTGCAGCTGTAGGCTAGCGTCGGCTTCACCTGCATGTAGTCGACGCCGGCCAGCGCCTTCAGGCCGGCAGCCTCGATACCGAGATCCGGGGTTATGCCATCGAGTTCAGCGTTGGACGGGTTCACCGAAAACAGCGCGCCGTAAGGCGGCAGCGTCGCATCGCGCAGGCTGTCCACCACCGGCTGGTAGCACTCTTCGGTGTTGAAGTGCTCCAGCGTGGCCCGCAGGCCGGCGGGAAAATGATGCGCGTTGATCAGTGCCTCGATGCCCGGCTTGATCCGTTCGCCCATCCGCAGGCAGGGGTTGCCGGCCGGCGTCGACCGCAACCACGCATTGCGTACCCAGGCCAGCCAGCCGTTGAAGCTGCGCAGCAGCGGCAATATCGGCGGCCTTGCCTGTTGCGACGATGTCAGCGGCGAACTGTCGGCAGCCTCCTGCAGCGATTTCAGCAGTGGCACGCCGATGCCGATCCGCTGGAGCAGATCGGCCTGCGCCCTGGCAGCCATCGTGTCGAACCGTTCCGTCAGCTGCGTGCGCAGCGCCTGGTCGATCGTCGGCACCTCACTGTACGTCGCCTCCACCAGCGCATCGGTCAGCGCAGCGTCCCCTTTCAGCGCATGCGGCGGCAAAGGATTGCCGTATACGTATTCGGCCAGTGCGCCGAAATACTGCAGAAGCCGCCGCTTTTCGACCTGCAGGCCCGGCTTGGCGATGGCGGCGAAGCGATCGAGGTTGTCCTCCAGGGTGCCGAGGTCGGCCAGCTGCCGCTGGAGCTGCCGGCGGTCCTTCGCGTATGCGGCATCGGGTGCCGATTGCATCGTGGCGACGTTCAGTGTTGCCGCCGACATGGCATCGATACGCTGCTGCAGCTTGCAGGCCAGCGAGGGCAGAACGACCTGCTCCAGGGCATTGGTGGAAATCACCCGCGATATGCCGTCTTCGATGCGCCGATCGACCCAGGACAGCGGAATGGCGACGTAGCGCGTCCTGCGGTTCAGCGCGGCTACCTGCGCGATGAGCCCGTAGACGCGTTCCTCGTCGAGGCAGCCATGCCGGCTCAGGTTCTTGCTGCTTACTGAAATGTCGACCACCGTGTCGCGCAACGCCTGCGCGCGCTGGCTCACCTGGGCGGCACTCCACGGCAGCGCGACCGCCAGCGACGCGGCAATGGCGATCAGGCCGATCTGCAGCCGCCGGATCAGGCGGTTGCGCGCCAGCAGGCCTTTCTGCAGACGCTGCGCGAGCCGCTGCTCGGCAAAAACCTTGTCTTCCATCAGCCCGCCGACGAACGCCACGTCGCCGCGCGGGGCGCCGGCATCGGGCCTGATACCGCCGGCAGCGGCCATGGCAGCGCCTGTGCCGGCACCGGATCTTGCCTTGGCCTCGCCGGTGCCGCCGTCACTCACCACGCCGGTAAAGTAGATGCCGCGGCAGAACGCTCGCGTTTCGTAGGCGTTCGGCCTGAACAGTTTCTCCAGGAATGCCTGTACCGGCGCCCGCAGGGTGCCCATGTAGCTGGGAAACAGGAAGAAATCGTCGACGTCGCGGATTTCGTCCCTGACCGTCGCCGCATTCAGCACCAGCGCGCGCAAACCATCCATCAACTTGTCGAAGGCTTTTCCGACCCACTCCGACGGCAGTCCGTTGTCGTCGATGCTGGGGCTGGACCAGCCTGCCATCTCGCCTCGAAGATCCGGATCCTGCGCCATCCAGAACGCACTGAATCCCTGCACCGCATCGCACTGGCTCACGACCACGTATACCGGCAGCGCAAACGCGAAGGTTTCCTGCAATTCGTTGATGCGTGCAAAGGCATGGCGGCCCAGTTCGGCACACTGCGCCTCGCCGGCCTCGAGCAGGCGTGCCGCCGAGATGACCCACACGATGCCGTCGAGCGCGCGATCGGGCCGCAGGCTGTCGATATCGGCCAGCATCGCCGGCCAGCGTGCATCGCTGCCGCCTGTCGACGAGGGTTCGCCGATCGTGCATGCCGGATCGAGCAGGATGCCCTTTTCGAGAAAGTGCCACTGCGCATCCCGCGCCGCATTGCGAAGGTAGGCCTCGTGCTTTGCGTCCCTGCGTTGCGAAGCGCGCTGCAGACGCTCCGGGACCGACGCGGCAATGCTGCTCTTGCCGTCGCCCGGAAATCCCGTCAGCAACACCCAGGAGCTGCAGTAGCGCCAGTCTCGGCGCGCCATGACATAACGCACCGCACGGTCGATGGCCTGATAACCGCGCCTGAGGCGATTGCGCAGGTCGACCCATCGCCAGCGACGGATACGTGCGGCTCCGGCCTGCATCGCGGCACTCGCGCCACGAATGCTGCGTGCGCGCCACAGCAGCCATACGATCGATACGAACACGATCGCAGCTAGGATCAGGCTGGCGGCGAATGCGGAAGTCATGGCCCGACCGCATCGCGCGACAATGCCTGGCTCGACGCGCCCGGGGGGCCACTGCGCCGATGGCGGACAAACCCGCTCATACCGCGCCGCCGATCACGCGCAGCAGCGACCAGGTGAGTGCCAGCCAGACGATCGAGGAGATCAGCAGATAACCCAGCGCCCCATAGACGGTTGCCCGCACCCATGGCGCCAGCGCGATCCGGCTGTTATCGCGGCTGGACGCCACGGTGTAGTCGTAGGCCTGCGGGAACATGCGCCCGCGGCTGTCCTCGAGCGTGAGGCCCGTAGCCATCGGATAGAGCCTGCTGCGGCGGTCGCCGAGCTCTTTCTTGTTCTGCCGATCGCTCCCTCTGTACATGCCCTGGAAACCGAGCTGCAGGGCCAGCAGCAGTACCGCGGCGAAATCCGCATCCAGCGGCGAGCGGTCACGGCACCCCATCAGCTCCTGCACGTAGTCGAAGAACCGGCGCCCGGCGACGCGAGTGCGATAGAGCGCGTATTCCAGCATGTACTCCGTCCAGAATTCCGTCCCCGGCCACGACAGGTTGAGAATGAATATCTCGTCGGCCAGCGCGGCCATCACGTAGCGCGTGCGGCGATAGGCCTCCATTTCCGCATCGGTGGCGACCGCGGCAACGGCGTGCGATTGGCGATCCAGCACAGCCAGCAACCGATTGGCAACGCGCTCAGCCTGATCGCGCGGCTCGATCGGCACATGCGGCGACTGCGGCTGCAGCAGTCGCGCAAGCTCGCCGCGCTGCACGGCAAGCTTTATCCTCGCCACTTCTTCATAGAAGTCGGCGAAGCAGCTCACCAGAAAACCGCGTGACAGGGATCGAGCGGTCGTGGCCATCGCTCACCCTGCCCCGGCCAGGTTGCCGCGCCCCTTGCCGCGAGGCAGGTACAGCGTGATGCCCGCGGGAACCTTGTCGTCCGGCTCGCCCAGCACCATCAGCGCGTGCCCGTCGACGATCAGCGGGCGCGTGACATCGGCATCCACCTCGATCTTGCCACCCGTAATCTCGTAGACGAACGCACCGGGCCGCAGGTTGAGCGCCGCAACCGTCTGGGCGCTGGCGGCACCTGCCGTGGCACCGGGAAAGCGACGGCGCACCAGGATATAGATCAACTCCTCGCTCGCGATGCGCGCACCGCTCAGCCACGCGTCGAGTGTCCCGGCGCCCTGGCCGGAGCGCGGGTGCAATTCGATCAGCAGACGATCGGTGACCGTGCCTTTGGGCAGCATGCAACGGAAACCCGACGTTCCGACCCGCTGGAAGTCGATCACGCTGTAGTCCGCATTCATTCGTGCCAGCTGATCCTTGATGTAGCCGATGGCGATCTGGAACTGCGGCATGCACTGGTTGTGCTCGTACGAGCGCATGGCCGGCGGCTGCGGAGCGCCCGGCGTCGCGGCGAGAAAACCGACCAGCTGCGAAAGCGCCACGTAGAGATCGTACGGATGCGTGGTTCCCGATTGCAGGAGCACATCGAAACGCGGCAGGCCCATGACCAGGTAGCGCGCCGCCAGCATCTGCGCGCTGGATTCCACGTCGTAGCGCGCCTCGCCGCGATCGTCGAGGCGCACACCGAGCAATTCGCGATACTTCTTCCACAGCGCCTCGGACAGCCCTTTGAGTACGCGCTGCAACGCCACGTCGCCGAGGAACCCGGAGGCATCCGTGCGCAGCAGCGGAGGGTGGTAGTCCGTGAGATGCACGCCGCGCGAGTCGCCGCGCAATTCAAGCAGCGGGAACGAGCAATAGCATTTGGCCACCGAGCTGCCCGCGACCAGGCTCATCTTCGGGCGCAGGCGATCCACCACGATTTCGTCCCTGCCGGTGTTTTCGTCCGCCTCCGGGTTTCCCCGCTCGGTGGTGTAGCGCTGCATGTCGCCGATATTGCTGGCGGCACCCTTGCCACGCACCGGCACGCGCAAGTGCACGGTAACGCGCGGTTCGGCGCTCCAGTCGTGCTTCGACAGATCCAGCGACATCTCCTGCGGCAGAAAGTAGCCGGGAAAATCGATCAGCAGGCCGTCATTCATCACGCAGCGCAACCGCTCGAAGACCACCCTGCCCTTGAGCAGCTCGGCACCATCCAGCGCCAGGTCGAGCACGCCCCAGCAATAGGGCTGCAGTACCGACATCTGATGGTGCAGATAGCTGTTCCAGTAGATGTCGTTCTGCTGGAAGTGCTGCGGCGACAGCAGCATGCCCTCCGACCACGACACGGCTTCGGGCAATACAGGCAGGTTGTCGGCGATGGCGTTCATGATCGTACCTACTGTTCGGTGATGGTGATTCGCGTCGGCGCCAGCCAGATCACGGCATGATGGAATCCCGTGACGTCGCTGCGGGCCTGCCCGTCCCTGGCCAGATAATTGGCAAACGCATAAACCGCCACGGCCTTGCCGTAGCGGCGCGGCAACGCGACGGGGTCGATCACGGTGGCGGGAGGCACCTGCAGCGACACGATGTCGATCGCGCGGCCCAGTCCGTTCTGCAGCGATGCTTTCTGCGCGAACCAGTCCGGCCCCGTTTTCGGCAGCATGGCGATGCTGGCCTTGTCGTACACGAACACCAGATCCAGTGCCGTGGCCGAATCGAGGTTGGCCCCCGGCGGGGCCGCCACGCGCAGGCTCGACAGGCTCGTGGTCGACGCATGCCACGGCAGCAGGCTGGCGATCGTGCTGCACCCGGCCAGCAGCAGCCATGCGCCGGCACACAGCAGATGCTTCATGACGCTGGCCGATTGCGCCTTCATCAGCTGAACACCAGCACGCTGATCTGCGCCGGCGACAGCGTGACGCCCACCATGTTGGGCAGCAGGCCGTTCTGCCCCACGATGCCGAGCATGTGCGTGCATGGAATGCAGCCCATGAAGACCTTGAAGCTGCCGAGCAGCGAGCGGAACGGCCCCATGAAAAGGTGGGAGACCACGCCGCCTTCGGCGCCGGGCTGGTCGCCGTTGCTGATCGCGCCGATGGTGACCAGGTTCTCCGCCAATCCGCCGCCGACGATGACCTCGAACTGCGCCGGGATGTCGGCGAAGGACAGCGCGATATTCGGAAAAGGCATCGGCACCGGAACGCCGAGCACCGGCACCAGACAAACGTCCGGGAACGCGAAATCGAGCACACCGAGATTGGTATTGACGAACATCGCGTTCAACCCAGGCTGATGCGTTCGGCGTCGATCTTGGCGTCCTGCCGCGCCGTCAGCATCACCTGCTCGCCGTGCAGGCGCAGCAGCTGGCGCGCATTGAGCAGGAACTGGTCCACCTGGCCGACGCAACTGCGCGCGGTGTGCACGATCGCCTCGGTGGCGCTGGTGAAGATGTTGCGCGCGTTCAATGACAGCGGCCCATGCACCGCGGTGATCTCCACTTCGCCGGCGGCGCGCAATGCGATGGTCTGCGTGGCGGACACATCGACGCTGCCCTGCCGGATCGACAATTGCCCGGCGCCGGGGACGGCCAGCGTGGCGCGACGCCGGTCCCGGCGCGAAAGCACATGCAGCACGTAGTGGCTGTCATCGGCCATGCAGACCAGCAGCACGCGATCGCCCGCCTGCGGCGTGATGAGGCAGGATGTCGCCTGCTGCGCCAGGCGGCCGTCGTCCAGGCGCCATGCGTCGTCACGAAGTGCTTCCACGATGACGGCTTCGGACAATTGGGGCGCACTGCGGGTGCGCGAAAAACTGCGTCGGCTGGCGGCAAGCATCAGGGCGTCTCCAGGCAAAGTGACCGCGCTTCGGCTGTCAGCCGTGCGGATGAGGTGCCGCGCAGGCGCGTACGCCGTGAGCGGCTCGTGTCCATCTCGGAAAAACGGGCATTGTGGTGGCTGCCGTGCGCAAGGTTCGCCCGCCGCAGGTCGATGCCCGAGCCGGTGGCGTGATCGAAGCGCGCATAGCGCAGGTCGGCGCGGGAGAAATCCACCTCCTGCAATCGGCAGTGGTCCCACACGCTGCCGGCGGCATGCGCGCCGGCGAGGCGGACGCGCCGCAGCGAGGCACCCTGAAATATCGTGTTTTCGCAGGTTGCCGCGCGCGCGTCGGCATCCTCCATCACGGCATCGAGCAGCAGCGCGCGGGAAAGATCGGTGCCGCGCAAGTCGCTGCGGACGAAACGCGCCTTGCGGCAATTGGCCTCGCGCAGGTCGACCCCGCGCAAATCCGCATCGGCAAAACTTGCCTCCTCGAGCAGGCAGCGCGGCAGACTCACGGTGTGCAGGTCCATGCCGTCGAAGCAGGCTTTGCGCAATACGGTGGCCTGCGCGGTCAGGCCGGCGATGCCGACAGGGCGAAAGTCCACCTCCACGAAAACCGATTGCTCGATCGCCGCCTGTTCGAACGTCGCGCCATCGAGCTTGCATTGCGCCGCCACGGTGCGTCGCCACACCGCGCCGACGAAACCGGCGCGGTGCAGGTCGCACTGGCTGATCGCGCTCAGCGCCAGCGTGCTCGCCCGCCAGTTGCTGTCCGCGATGTCGCAGTCGGTGAAAGCCAGCTGATTGCCGCGCGCATTTTCCCAGCGCGTATCGCCAAGCTTGCATCGCGTGAAGCTGCACGCGTCGAGCACCGCATCGCCAAGATCCGCACCGCGCAGATCGCAATCCACGAACGTCACGCCGCTCAGGCGGCTGCCGTTCAGCCCGGCGCCACGCCATGACACGTGGCTCGCAACCAGGGTGTCGATGACGCGCCCGCGACCATCGAGCGCGCCGAGGTCCACGTCATGGATCGGCCGGCCCAGACGCTGCAGATATTCGATGTCGCTCCACTGGATCATGCGCGCAGCCTCCTGCCAGGCTCGATGCGGATGCCTTCCAGCCGGGCATGCTCGAAGCGCGCTTGCGTGCATTGGGCCTGCACGAAATTCGCCCCCTGCAGATTGGCCTCGCGGAAATCGGCACAGCGGCACATGGCCTGGAAGAAATCGGCTGCTTCGGCGTGGCAGCCCGCCAGCACCGCGCCCATCAACAGCGAGCGGTAGAGCAGCGTGCGTTCGAGCACGGCCTGGTCGAGCCGGGTCCCGCTGAAATCGCATTCGCGGAATTCGCCATCGGCAAGGTTCGCATCGACGAGGTTCGCATCGCGCCAACTGCTGTGGTCGGCGCTCATGCGGCGCAGATCGGCCCGGCTCCAGTCGGCGCCGCCGCCGGCCTGCACCCTGTTCATGCCGGCGCCGCACCAGCGGCTGTCGGCGAGCCCGCACTCCATCAGCACGCAACGATCGAGGGCAGCCTCGTTCCATTCGCTGTCATGGAAGGAAGAGCCCAGCGCGACCGTATGCCGCCACACCGAATGCGACCACCGGCTGCCGTCCCCCCTTGCGTGCAGCAGCACGCAATCGTTGAGCGTGGTGTGTTCGAGGTTCGCGCCCTGCAGTGCGATGTTGGACGCCGCCCATTGCTCGAAGCGCGCACCGTCCAGGTCGGCGTTGCGCCAATCCGACTCGGCAGCCTGCACAGCGCGGAAACTCGCACCGCGGAAGATCGCATGATGTGCATGCGTATGCGCAAGGTTGGCGCCGTCGAAACGGGCAGCGGTACAGTCGGCCTCATCCATGACCGCGCCGGTCAGCGCCACTTCGCCCAGGTCGGCGCCGTCGAGTTGCGCACCGCTGAGATCGGATGCCTCGAGCAGCGCGCCGCGCATGTCCGCGCCCGACAGCACTGCACCACGCAGGTTGGCGCCCGCCAGATCGCAACCATGCAGCGATCCGCCTTCGCGCAAGCGCCGCAGCGCCCATTGACCGAGCGCAGCCGCCGCTTCGGCGGAAAGCGAGGTGCGCGGCGCGGTCGGATCCGGCGCCGCAAGCCGCGCTCGGCGCTGCAAATCCTGCAGCTGTTCGACCGGCACCGGCGGCAGGGAAACGAGCGCGGCGAATTCCGCCAACGATCCCGGCGCTGCACTGCTGCCGTCGGCGCGCGCCAGCACCAGCTCCACCGGCGCGGCGGCATCGGGTACCGCGGCCGGCAACGACGCAAGCTGCGCGGCGGCATCTGTACGATGGGCACGCGCACTTTTGCGCGCCTGCGCCGCGAGCCGCTCGGCGCTGTCGAGCAACGGCCCGAGTTCGAAATCCCCCCGCTGCAATGCCCCGGCCGATGGAATCGACAACACCGGCTCCGCCGTCGCAGGGGGTACAGGCGAAGCCATGCCGCTTTCGGATTCGAACTCGGCCGCCAGCATCGCATCGCGCGCCGCGCACGCCGCGGCGCGCTGCTCGCGTTCCTTCCCGTCTTCGAGGCTGCGCGCGGCGCGAACCGCGGCGTCGGGCTCCGGTGTCAGCTGCGCTTCGTTGAACACGTGCCGCGCCGCGGTGTCGCGATTCAGGCGCAATGCGAGCACCTCGCCGTAATGCGCCAGCGGACGTGGCGCGTCGGCGGCATGTTCGTAGGCCACCATCAACGCCTCGATGTCCAGCGCCATACTGTCTTCCACCGTCACTTCGCCGCGATGAATCACGGTGCCGAGCTCGACATCGGGAAAGAACCACACGGTATCGAACGAGAGCGGCAATTCATCCACCGCGTCGGCAGGTGCTTGCTTGCGATGGACGAACGCGCGCGGCCGCAACTCGGGCAGCCACCCTTCGATCACCGGCCGGTCGGGATGCATGCCCTCCAGCCGGTAGGCCTCGCCGCCCTGGAAATAACCGCTGATGCGCTGGTCTTCCGGTGCGGCGCTGAAAAATTCCGGATCGGTGTCGTCGGCCAGACCGGGAAATTCCTGCGCCTGCCAGCGCCGCCCGTACGTGCCTATCCATTGCCGTCGCGGCAGCCAGCCCACATCGAGCGCGCCGTAACCCATCGGCTGGTAGCGCCGGCCATGATGGCGCACTGGCTGGCCCGGATCCTCCAGGTTGGGCATGCGCCCCTGGTTGCGGCCGAAAAATGCCGCCAACGGGTTCGGCTCGTAGCCGCAGCCCAGCGGGTTGGCAGGATGGCGCACGCCGCCGAATGCCCGGTCCCACGTCAGTGGCATCCGCGTAAACGGTACCGGTGCGGTGACCTGATACAGCGGCAGCAAGCCGTACAGCCATTGCCGATCGCCGACCACCCGCACCTGCTTGTCGATCGCTCCCAATTGCAGGCGCACCGTCTGTTCTGTGGTCGCCAGGCCGTGTGCCGCATACGCGCTTCCGGCCAGCAGCACCTCGCCGCGCGCCTTTGGCATCAGCTCGTCCAGCGGGCGCCCGGCCGGCAATGCGGCCATCACCTTGCGCCACTGCAGGTTGTCGCGGAGCAGCCCCCCGGTCCGGCCGCCCAACGCAAAGAATCCCAGCGTGGCAACCAGCAACCGATGCTTCCCCTGCCAGCGGTACGGGCGGTGCATAAGCCCCAATGTCATGGGTTTGACGATCTTCATGCTCGCCTCATACGTAGATGTAGAGCAGCGGAATCGAAATGCTCAGGCCGACGATTTCCGTCGAAAGACGGGCGCCGGCGATCGTCACCGCGATACCGGCACCCGTGATGTCGACCGTGGTCGAGTTGCCGTGCATGCCTACCCGCGTCTCGCTGCCGGTGACGCTGACTTCCGTCGCTTCGCCGGTGACGGTTATGCCGTTGCTGACGCCCGTCACGCTCATCCGGGTCGCGTTGCCGACAATGCCGATATCGGTACTCGTGCCGGTCACGCTGGTCTGCTCGGCGCTGCCGGTCAGCGCGGTGGTGACGCTGGACCCGACGAGGTTGGTCTGCACACTGCTGCCGGTCGCGGATGTCGAATCGCTGCTGCCCGTGGCCGACATGGCGTGCGCCAGGCCCGTCACCGAGATATTGCTGGACGCGCCCGTCACCGCCGTATCCTGGCGCAACCCGGCCAGAGCGGCCTGCGCCGCTACGCCCACCATCGACTGGGCGGCGCTCACGCCCGTCGCCGACACCGACGTGCTCATGCCCACGGTGTCGACGGACGAGCTCATGCCGACTGTATTGACATTGCTTTGCTGCGCGACGGTAGACGTGTTCTGCACGATGTTCTGCGTCGAAAGGTGCGAGGCAGTGCCGGTCACGGTGTCTTCGCTGTGGGTATCGCCGTTGACGGTCGTGTAGCTGGTGCTGCCGCCGAGCGTGCTCTTGCTCCACACCTCCTTGCCTTCATGCGTGCTGTAGGTGCAGCCGAAGGAGTCGGAGCGGCTGAGCAACCCGTCCGCCCCGTTTTCGGAAGTGGAATAGCTGTAGCTGCCGCCCTGCGAATAGCTGGTATCGCGATACTCGCCGGACGCGTAGGTGGACGAGACGATGTTGACCGCACGGTCGAGATCGCAGGCAGATCTGCGCCCGAAGCGGATGCTCTGGCCGTCGCCATAGCTCGTCGAGTAGCTGCTGCCCACGTGCGTATTGGCCAGCCAGCCCGAAGGCGTGACCACCAGGCTGCCGTTGGCCTGGACGATGCTTTGCACTTCAGGCAGCTCGGACTCGTCGTTGGCGCGCGCCACCAGCACGGTCACGCCGATCTCCGGCACCGTCTGCATGTGTGCCGCCAGCTTCACCCATACCGGCTCGCTGGCGGCGCCCGGACTGGAAAACTGCACGTAGACGCCCTTGGCGAGCAGATCGGGGGGGGCCGCTCCGGCGTCGCGCAGGCTGCTCTGCCCGGGGTCGAAGTTGCTCGGGTCGTAATAGCGCCAATCGTTCGGCCCCTGGCCGGCCACATCGACCACCTTGGCCAGGATCGCTCCCTGCTGCGTGTCCTGGATCGAGAAGACCGTGAGCATGCCGCCGGCGTCGGTCGCCTCGAAACTGTTGGTGTAGCCACCATCCGCACTCGCCTTGTGCTGCACCCTGCTCAATACGAACCGTTTGCCTTCCAGCGATGGGCGCACGGGCGACGGATACGTGCCGGGCGCCACCTCGCCGCTGAGGCCGAACTGGTAGCCCACGCGAAAACCCGAACAGGTGCTGCTACCGGACAGTTGCCGTGCCGAAGCACTCATGCACGATGCCGTGCTTTTCACGTAGTGGCTCACTTCGGCGCTGCTCATGCCGTACTGATAGGTGCGGTACTGATTGAACGGCAGCTCGCCCGGATCGGCGGGAGTGAACGAGGCAAATGTCTGATAGACGGCAACCGGGTCCTGCTCCGATGCGCTTTCCTGGTGCGCGAACACGCCATTGACGCCCGTGCTGGTCAGCGACTGCTGATAGCTGTACTGGAACACCACGTCGTCCTGCTGCATGCCCAACTCGTCGATCGCGGTGTACGTGTAGCGCAGCTGGCGATCGCCGAAGGCTTTCGGGTACGCCGCGCGGTTGGCAAACACCACGGTGTGCGAGTTGCCGGTATGCCTGAAGTAGTAGTAGATGTGCGCCTTGGCCATCATGCGCCGCAGGAATTCGTAATCGCTCTCGCCTGCCTGCAGCCAGTCCTGCACCCTGGCAATGGCGATGTTGCCGGCACCCGAGACCGCATCCAGCGAATAGTCGATGTAATGCAGCTGCATCAGCTTGGCGATCACGTCGCGCACGCTCACTTGCGCGTGGACGCAATAACGGTTGGT
Organism: Lysobacteraceae bacterium; assembly: GCA_028871555.1. Lineage (GTDB taxonomy): Bacteria > Pseudomonadota > Gammaproteobacteria > Xanthomonadales > Rhodanobacteraceae > Rhodanobacter. The sequence goes on along the minus strand of JAGWNA010000003.1, from coordinate 44,959 downwards.
CAGCGTGAGTTTCCACAATGCCGGCTTCATGCCCAGCCGATACACGCCCGGCTCGTCCATGGCGAACGAGCTCACCAGTCCGTTGTACAGCGTGATGTCCGCCGCGCTCCCCGTATGCAAGGCCTGGACGAAACGTCGAGCGGCATCCGGCTGGCCGCCGGCCGACGGATTATTGATGCCCACGGTAACGGGACGCCCGATCACCGCGTCGAAGCTGATCGTGCGGCCGTGCCCGGGCGACGTGTTGCCGCGCAGCTGCAACTGATAGTCGAACGGTTCGGACACCGACTCCTGCCCCTCGAAGGACAACAGCCGGAACGTTTCGTCGCCCAACCACTGATTGCCGGCGATGGCGATGGCGCAATGCAGGTAGAGCAGGGGCGAGTCGGCAGCGCCGGACTCGCCGATCGGCGAGACCGACGTGCGCCCGGCCGTTTTGGCGGCAGCGGCGCTCATGCGGCCTCCACCACGGCGTCCGCCGGAATGGTGAAACGCACCCGACGCAGCGACGCCGGCCGCCCATGCAGCCACGCCGTCTGGCCCAGGCGCATGCCATGGCTGCCGCCGAATCCGGCGATGCGCCGCGGCCGCCACAGCATGGCTGGCGGAATGTCCGCCTCATCGACCGTCACCGTCACCACCACATCGACATGACGATCGAACAGGTAATGCACCATCGCCGCAAAACCGGCATGGCCGCTGCCGAATCCGCGGTCGTGTGCGCCCTTTTCGGGATGCGCCCGATCGGCAACCAGCAGGCACAGCCGCGCATAGGCAACCGGCCCCACCGCCAGACCGATCGCCGCATGATTGACCCATAGCCTTTGCCCCAGCGCAGCCGTGTCCGCCAGCCTGCGCCGACCCAGCAGCGTGCGATCGCGTGCCTCGATGTCGCGCCACGCGCCCAGCAGCTCCTCCACGCATACCGGCGCACGCAGATAGATGCCCAGAACGATCTGCGCCATCGCCGCGCTCTTGCGCCCGTCGCCGACCAGTCCGCACAACGCCAGCAACGCCCGCTTGGGCATCGGTACCCGCCGGGCGAGTATCCGCGCACCCTCGCCTTCAAATGCGATGAGCCCCATCAGGGCTCCGGCAGCTTCGGCATACCGTGTGTATTCCGGGCGCAGCGCATCGAACGCGGGCACGCTCGCCGCCTTCAGCTCGTATCGCAGGGTGCTGATGCGGTGATTGAAGATGTCCAGGAACTCGGCCATCGCCGGGTCGCGTTCGGACATCCGCTGGCGCACCCAGTCCGCGAAGCTGTCCGGCAACGGCCCGAGCACGCCGCAGAGCACGAAGTTGGAGACGAACAGCTCGATGCGTTGCCGCCGCGCCTTGCCGCGCACGGCGGCGCGCGGACGTCCCGCCGAAATTTCGCAACCAGGAAACACCGACGACATTTCGCCGCGAAAGCGCAGGCGTGCCCCGACCCGGCTCGCCCCCGCTTCCTCCGCCTCGCGCGAAGTTGCGTCACGCTGCGGCCAGGAAGCGATGCGCACCCATTGGAAGAAGTCGAAACCCGCCGGGCGTCTGCGCAAACGGCTGGCTAGAGATTCACCTGTGCGCCAGTCAGCGGCTGCCATGACTTGAGCTCCCCCCTGCGATCAGACGATTCGAGAATCAATTCGACGACGGTGTTGACCTCCGCATACAAAGCCAGGAAGTGGTGCAACACACTGCCAAACAACACCGCGCTGCCTCCCTCGAAATGGCCAAGATCCACCTGCAGGCGCACCTGCAGGCAATCGACGAATCCGCGCCAAGCCTCGCGGCGCGGCATGCGCTTCTGGATGCGGCGGCTCTGCAGCCTGTGCAAGCCGTCAATCTGCCGATGCCCGGTCAGGCTTGCCGGCCCTACGTGCAGGCGAAGCATGTTCTTCAGCACCGGCGGTCCCTGCTTGCCGTCCACGAGCGAGAGATGGTTCATGCAAAGCTGCGACACCAGCGCCCAGGGCCGATCGCCCACCATTTGCGGCGGTTGGTTCGGCGTGGGCTTGCTGGCCACCTTGAGTGTCGCGACCGGCCCGGCGCCTTCGAGATGCAGCAGGCTGCCGATCAGCAACTGCGAAGGCAGCCGCCGGTTGGTGCACAGCGCGGTGCCCGCGATCATTTCCTCGGCCGGCTGGATGACGTCGAACTCCGGATCCAGGAATGACACGTAGGTCTCGGTACCGTGCACGGCACCGGTCTGGTTGACTTCGCGCCGTGATGCATAGAAGTAGTCCAGCTTGCCCATCTGCTGGAAATCGTCGAGCGAGAAATACGGCGCAATCGGCCGCGGAGTGCGTTCCGGACGGATCGAGACAAGTTCCTCGAGACTGTAGATCTCGCAAAACCGGTGGTTCTGCTCGTCGCCGGTTATCCGGTACTCGTAATGCTGCTGATCGAGCACGAACGGCTCGATCCGCTGCGGATAGAGATTGATCAGCGGCAGGCTGTTGAGCCTGAGCAGTCCGCTGTCCAGCGTGTTGTGCCGGGATGGCGGCGTATCGAGCAGGAACAACAGCTCGAATTCCTTGTCCGCCCCTTCCAGGTCCAGACCGGCCACTTCGAAGAACAGGAACTTCTGCGGGAACGCGAAGTACTCCTGCAGCAGGCGATAGCCGGGGTGCGTGAGGCGGTTCACACCCAGCATCGCCTCGTCTTGCCGGAAGCCGCACCAGCTCAATTGCGCGGCATCCAGGTAACGCAGTTCACCGTTTCCGGGCAATCGCACCGCCACGCGCACGAGGTGGGTGGAAAGCGCATCGTAAAGCGCGTAGGCCTGCTTGTGCTCGGCATTGATGCAGAACCGCAGGAACGGCATTTTCAGCGCGTGGATGGGGTCCTTGCCGATGCCGGTGATCGTCGCGCGCACGATCGAGAGGGTGCGCGTGTCGTCTGTGTCCAGCGCGTAGGCGTTGGCGGCGACCGTGCTCAGGTCGGTCACTTTCAGCGGCCACAGAGGCGTGGCGCAGCAAGTGCGAAAACGACATCGCACCTGCTGGCCAAGATCGTTCGTGGCGATTGCGTAAACGTGGCGGCCGCGTTCGAGCGTGGCACCGTGCATGAAATTCGCGCCATCCGGCTGCACTTCGATCTCGCCGATCAGCATCGACGGCAATGGCGCTTCCAGATGCGGGTACAGGAGGCCCAGCAACGCGTTGGGGAGCACCGCCTTGTCGACTTCCAGCTGGTAGCGCAAGCGCCCGGCCAACCACGCGAAGGACTGCATCAGCATTTCCACGTGCGGATCGCTGCTGCGGCCGGCACTCAGCTCCAGCGTCTTGGCGATGGCGGGGAACGATGCGCCAAATTCCGCGGCTTCGCTGCGCAACGAGGCGAGCTCATGTTCGAACCACGCCTTCAGCCGTGGCGCGTCGGCGTTCATGCGACGTCATCCGGGCACGGCAATTCGAAGCGGAACACGCTCGGCTGGTCGTCCTGCAGCAGGCGCCCGTGCACGACCAGGGTGCGTGGGCGCAGGGGCTGCCCGGTCGACACCCACTCCAGGCGCGTGTCGTGCAGGCGCGGCTCGTAGCGCGCGATCGCCTCGGCAAGCCGTGCGCCGTAGCGTTCGTGATCGTTCATGCCGCTGCCTGAATCGACGATGTTCGGCATGCCGAAATCGCAGGCCCGCATGTCGCGTCCGCCGGTGAAAGGGCGGCATTCGACGATGCGCTGGATTTGCCAGGCGACCGCCGTCGCAAGATCGAACGGAGGTTCCAGTCCCATGTCGGGGTCCGTTCGGTTGACCAATCGCTCCATCAGGAACTGCACACCGCACCTCCCCGCCGGCGCCCGCCGGTCGTCACGTGGTGAACTGGCCAATCGGGCGGTTGCGCGCGATGCTCCAACCCGCATGCATGTTGCCGGCAGGATCCATGTCCGCCTGCTGCACGGTGTATGTCCAGAGTATTTCGGTGAAATTGAGCTTGAACTGCTCGGTCGGCATGTCGTCCGGATTCGACTGGAACTGGATCTCGCTGATGATCGCGTCGCGCAGCTCGATGGTGAGGATATTTGCGGTGTCTTCGCCCGAATTGCGCGCGATGTAGATTTTCGACGGATGCTTCTCGCTCTTGCCCAGCGGCTTGCCGCACAGGCAGTACTCGTAGAGCTTCACCGATGTCTTGTCGACGTATTTCACGCACGTGAATTCGGTGATGATCGGACGACCCGATGTGCGTGCCGAATTGCTCACGTCGGTGGTGATCTGCTGCTTCATCCCCTGGTGTACCGATACCAGTTCAAAGCATTGGCCGAGATCGAGCACCTTGTCGCGCCAGGTGTTGTCGATCAGGCTGCCGCCGCCTTTCCAGCCGTTCGCACCGCCAAAAATGGTCGGGTCGCCGGGTTGCAAGAGAATGAGGTCCATGTTCGCTCCAGGTGTGAGACCCGGGGCTTGCGCGCCTGTCGAGCGCGCTCAGCCCTTGGGGAGATCCGCCACGAGGCGAATCGAGGTGGTCAGCTCCTCGAGCTGAAAATGCGGCTTGATGAACACCGTGGCCTTGTACGAGCCGGGTGAGCCGGGCACGTCGGTGACGTTGATCTGCGCGGCGCGCAGCGGATAGCTCGCCTTCACCTCTTGCGCGGCGTTGTCGTCCAGCAGCACGTACTGGGCAATCCAGGTATTGAGGTAGGCCTCGATGTTGCTGCGGGTCAGGAAGGCGCCGATTTTTTTCCGCATGATCACTTTGATGTAATGCGCAAAGCGCGATGCGGCCAGGATGTAGGGCAGCATCCCCGAGAGCTTGGCGTTGGCGTTGGCTTCGTCGCTGATGTACTGCCGCGGCAGATTGGCGGTCTGACCGCCGAAGAACGCCGCCTGGCCGGTTCCCTTGCAGTTGCACAGGGCAATGAAGCCGAGGTCGTTGAGCTCCTTCTCGCGACGGTCGGTGATCGCCACCTCGGTGGGACAGATCATGTTGACCAGGTCGGCGTCGTCGCGATAGGTGTAGACAGGCAGGCCGTCCACGAGGCCCCCACCCTCCACGCCCCGGATCGCCGCGGTCCAGTGATACAGCGCGAAGGCATGGGTGATGCGCTCGGCCATCACATAGGCGGCATTGCCCCAAAGAAACGCACTGTGCTCCTGGCCGTTCTCACCGATGACCGTTTCTTCGTATTTGACGCCTTCGGCGGGGCGCGAATCCTTGCCGTAAGGAAGCCGCAGCAGCACGTGCGGCAGCGCAAGCGCGACATAGCGCGAATCCTCGCTGTTGCGGAATTCGGCCCACTCGGCCATTTCCGGCGACTCGAACAGCTGGCCGAGGTCGCGCGGCTTGGCCAGTTTGTCGAAGCTGTCCAGGCCGAAAAGCCCGGGCGCGGCGGCCGCGATGAAGGGCGCGTGCGCGGAAGCGGCGACTTTGGTGATGTTGCGCAGCAGCGACATGTCGTTCGGCGAATGATCGAACTCGTAGCCGCCCAGCAGGAGGCTGTAGGGCGAGCCTCCGTAGGTGCCGAACTCGGCCTCGTAGATCATCTTGAAGATGCAGCTCTGGTCGAAGTCGGCGGCTTTCTCCAACTCGTTGCGCAGGTCGTCCTTGCTCGCGTTGAGGACGCGCAGCTTGAGCAGCTTGCCGCTTTCGCTGCGCGACACCACATAGAACAACCCGCGCCAGGTCGCCTCCAGTTCCTGGAAGTTCGACGCATGCATGATCGCGTCGAGCTGCCGGCCGATCTGCACCGCGATGCCGCCGGCGCGTTCGTCGATGAGACCGTTGGCGCCGAGCGCCACATTGGTCAGCACCTTGTCGCTCAGCGGCACGATGATTTCGTTGGCATAGCGCCCCACCAGCCGCCGTGCCTTGGACAACGGATCGATGGCGAGAAAAGCTTCCTGCGCTTCCGCCGCGGCTTGCAAGGTGGTGTCGGCCAGCTCTTTGGCTGCCCTGGATTGCGCTTGCGCCAAGATCAACGCATTGTTGGCATCGTCCACGGCTTGCTGTGCGGTTTTCACCGCCTCATTCGCCTTGGCGATGGCTGCATCCGTCTTGGCGGCAGCCACGGTGCCTTGTGCCGTGCTCAACGCACTGGTTGCCGCTGGAACCGCTTTCTGTGCCGCGCCCAGCGCACCGGCGGCGCTGGCTGCCGTGGTCTGCGCACTGGCCGCCGCGGTTTGCGCCGCGGCGGCGGCGGCCTTGGCCGCTCTGGCCGCGTCGGCATTGCCCGCCATTTGTGCCGCCAGCAGGGCAACCATGGCAGCGGGCGTCTGCGCCCCTGCAGGCGTCGACAATGACATATCCGCGGGAACGTCGGCGGCGACCCAGGCAGCCGGCACATTGGTGGGGAACGCCTGCTTGAGTGCGCTCAGCGCCTCGCCGTCGACGATCGAATCGTCCAGCATGGCGGCGAGCGAGTCATTGCACTCCGCCATCGACTGCAATGCACGCAGATCCGCTCTCGCGCTGGAGCGTTGCTTGAGGCTGGGTACGTTGTTGACGATGGCCAGGGGCTCGAAGTCTGTCAGGCAGCTGAACTTCAGCGTGCCCTGGAGATTCGTGCCGCGAGCGGTAATAAGGTCGGGGATATTGCCGATCTTGATCACCGGCGTGCTGTCGGCGAGGATCAGATCGAAGGATTCGCTGTCGATGTCGCGCATCCGCCGATCCTTGAGTGCCGGCAGCGCGCTCGAATCGAGTTCACCGGACAGATTGGCGAACATGCCCACGATGAAGGCAAGCTCCACTTTCTCACTGGAACCGCCGGTCTCGACGTCATAGGTGATGCGTACGCGTGGCGGCCGCACACGCAAGAGCTTTTGTTGAATGCTTTCGACTGTCATGTGCAGGCCTCGCTGATGTTGCGGCTGCAGGGTCGGATCGAACGCTGCCGCACGCGTTGCATCGAGGCTGTATCAAAAGCCGTGCCATCCTCTCAACACGTTGAATTTCAAGATATTCACCTGCGAACGCCGTTCTTGCATCTGCACGACGTGTGCGATTTGCGCACACCTTCGCGTGTGCTCGCGTGCCGGTGGCACCCGGCACGCGTCGTCGCAGATGCTTGGCATGGCTGCGTTTTCGCGCATGCAGCCGCATGCGGATGTCATGGGCATCGCTGCCGTGAAAAATTTCTCACGGCGTGTGAAAAAACGCACGGCGGGTTGCGCAATGACGACAGTCGCCGGAATGGCACCGATGCCGAGGGGGCGGATGCGGGAAAACCGGTGCAGCCTCACGCGATGCGTGCCTGCTTCGCCGCTGCAGCGCTGGACGTTCAATCGTCCGTTTTGCGCAGGCGCCAGATGGCGTGGGAACCCGCGCGGCGGGATTCAATCACCTGCTCCATTTCGAGCAGATCCAATGCACGGGCAATGACGTCGACAGGCGGCGTGATGCCTTGCGGGCGAAGCCACCATTGTTCGATGCCCTCGATGCTGTCGGCACACGAGGGATGGGCGTAGAGAAAGTTCGCGATCGCATTGGCAACGACACGCACAGGGTAGCCGTTCACGACAACGCCTCGCCTGGATTCTTCAGCAGTCGGCCGAATCTTGCTCCTGTTCGGTCTGGGGCGCGACCCTGTACTTGTGGACCAGCCTGCTGAAGGCGCTGCGGTCCTGTCCGGCAATGCGGGCCGCCCGTGAAATATTGCCCCGTGCCCGCGCCATGGCCGACTTGACGTAACTGCGCTCGAAATCGGCGATAACCCTCGCCTTGGCCTGCTTGAAGACGGCGTTGGCGTTGCAGCTCTCCGCGGCAGGCGGCGGCACCTCCCCATCGGGCTGAAGATCGGCGCGCATCACCTCGCCATCGCACATGAGGTATTCGCGCTGGATGAAATGCTCCAGCTCGCGGATGTTGCCTGGCCAGCTGTAGCGCCGAAGCGCATTCAACAGATCCAGATGCAGGCGCTTGACGGGCGTCTGACCATGGTAATCGCGGTTCAACCGGTCCAGGAACGCCTGTGCCAGCTCGATGACATCATTGCCGCGTTCGCGCAGCGGCGGCATGACCAGCGGCATCACCTTCAGGCGATACAGCAGGTCACGGCGAAACTGGCGCGACTTGACCAGATCTTCGAGATTCGCGTTGCTGGCCGCGATCAGACGCACGTCGGTCTGCCGTACCTGCGTGCCCCCCACGCGACGATAGGTGCCATCCTGCAGAAATCGCAGCAACGCAGCCTGGGCCTTCAACGACAAGGTATCGACCTCGTCCAGAAACAGCGTACCGCCCTCGGCCTGGCTGATCAGGCCGGATGAGGCGTTCTTCGCGTCGGTGAACGCACCGCGCTCGTGGCCGAACAATTCGCTTTCCACCAGCGACTCGGCCAGCGCGCCGCAGTTGACCGGAATGAACGGCTGCTCGGCACGTGCGCTGAGATAATGCACGGCGCGTGCGCCGAGCTCCTTGCCGGTACCGGTCTCGCCCCCTATCAATACCGTGACATCGAACTTTGCGATCCGCCGAATCTGCGCAAGAACATGTGCAAATTGCGCAGAGGAGCCGAGCAAGTTGAGCTCCAGAACATCGCCCATGATGCAACCCCCGTGGTACGCAGGGAGACGACAGCAATACACGCGTGAGGACGACGATATGCGACCCTGGCAGGTCAACTGCGGCATCCTGCTATGCCTGCATTTGCTTTCCCCTCCAAGCGGCAAATGTAGACCCGCATGCATCATGACCGCAATATGCCTGAGCGCCTGTAAGATCGTGCGGTACGGGTTTGGCATGTGCGCGGCCGCAATGGGCTTGAAGAACCAGGCGGTGCGGGCATGCGACCGATTGTGACGACCGAGGTACCCGAAGCATGTTCGCCAAGCTTGGATTCCTGCTGCTTATCGTATTGTTCGGAGCCTTCGCGTTCATCGGCGGCGCCATGACGCCCGATGCATGGCGGCAGTCCATCGCCGGTCTTGGCGGACGCTTGTCCGAACGATTGCACGCACTACCATCGACAGCGAGCCTTCCAGCAGATGCCGCCCATGCGGCAAAGGCGGCCGCCGCAGGCAGCGCCGCACCGGTCGAGGGGACGGCAACCCCGGCTGTCGATTCGACGTCGCCCGTGCCGCTGGATGCATTGCTGGTCATGGCGAAAGTGGACCCTCTCGCACCGGCCAGGGGGCAACCAGCCTATGCGCTGCAGCTTGGCCAGTTCGTGACCAGCACTGAAGCCACCGCCGCCGAACGCCGCTTTCGGGCCGCCGGCCTCGATTTGCCGATGACGAGGCTGGCGGCAGTGGATGCGGAAAACGAACCCTGGACGGTGCTGGCCATCGGCCGATTCGCCAGCCCGGCGGCGGCACGCCAGGCAGCTCCCCGCGTGCAGGATGCCCTGCATGTGCCGAGCCCGCCGGTTATCCAGCTGCCGCTGTCAGCCAAACCCTCGCCGTAAGAAGAAGCCCTTGCGCGCCCGCTGCGGATCGCGCCAGCCCGCCTCACCGTAAGTGTCCACGAAGCACACCTGCAATTGCGCCATGCCAATGCTGCAGAAATATACCCATGCGGTGGCATCGTGGCGTGCGGTGGTGATGAACCACAGCGCATCGCCCCGGGCCAGTCCCCAGCTGTCCACACGATGCACCCATAGATCGGCCTGCCCACGATCGGGGACCAGCGCGACCCGCACATCCGCCTCGCCCATCGTCTGCACCTGATAAATTCGTGCCATGCGGATTGCCCCATGCCTGCTGCCCCATTCAACCACGCCGCCGGCAAGGGGCGCCATGACCGGCCCTGTCCACCATGGGAGAACAAGCGATGCGGCAGCCATCGGCATGCTGACAGCGGATCGGCATCCATGCAGGCAATTTCCATGGCGCGCTCGCTAAGATAAACCGGCCATCCCTGAAAACTGGAGTCATGATGTCGCCTCCGAAACGGCCGTCCCTGCGGATCATCTCCATGCGGCGCTTCTCCGCCGAACGCTCTGCGCGGGCGGATTGACGGATGGTCAAATCCGGCAAATCGGTACAAGGGGCGCCGGCGGATACCGGGCGACGCATGCAGATGGCGGATCTGGCCCGGCTGGCGGGGGTGTCGACATCCACCGTATCGCGCGCGCTCAGCGGCAGCGAGCTGATCAACCCCGAAACGCGCGAGCGCATCCGGACCCTGGCGCGCAAGTTCAACTACACCATCAACAGTGTGGCCACCGGCCTGCGCTCCGGGGTACAGCGCACCATCGCGGTGATCGTCCCGTTCGAGAAGACCAGCCGGCAGAGCTTCGCCGATCCGTTCCTGCACGGCATGATCGGCAGCCTGGCCGACGCGCTCACCGAACGCGGCTACGAGATGCTGCTGTCGCGCATCGATGCCGACCAGCTCGATACCGTCGCCACCCTGATCGACAGCGGCCGCGCCGCCGGAGTGATCCTGATCGGCCAGTGGCGGCACCACGATCAGCTCAATGCGATGGCGGCACGCGGGTTGCCGCTGGTGGTGTGGGGCGCGCACCTGCCGCACCAGGATTACTGCACGGTGGGCGGCGATAATGTGCGCGGCGGACGCCTGGTGGCCGAGCACCTGCTGGCACAGGGGCGGCGGCGGATGGTTTTTCTCGGCGACCGCGGCCTGCCCGAAGTGGCGCAGCGCTATCGCGGGTTCGCCGCCGGCCTGCGGGCGGGCGGCATCGGCCTTTCCGCGCAGCAGCGCAGGACGGTGCCGTTCCTGGCCGAAAGCGGACGCCAGGCGATGCTTGCGCTGATCGACGCCGATCCCACGCTGGATGCGGTGTTCGCCAGCAGCGATCTGCTCGCGATGGCAGCGGTGGGGGCACTGCGCGAACGCCAGCGGCAGGTCCCGGCGGATGTTGCCGTGGTCGGCTACGACGATGTCGAATTGGCCGCGCACTTCAATCCCCCCTTGAGCACGGTGCGCCAGCCCATCCACGAAGCAGGCACCGCCCTGGTCGACGCGTTGCTGCGGATGCTCAACGGGAAGGCCGCGCCGGCATCGGCGTTGCTGGAAACCCGCCTGATCGTGCGCGAAAGCAGCCAGGCCGCGTCCAGGTCTTGACGCAGCGCAACATGCCGGACCGGCCACCAGCCCGCCGGGACGGCATGGCACATGCCTGTCGCTGGAATTGCAAACGTTGTCATTACTTGATGTAAAGGTTTACTTCATTCAATGCAAAATCCTTTTGGTACAGGCTTTCCCAGTGTGCTGCAGCGCGAATTGCAATCGATTGCATGAAATTTGAAGATGGTGACCGTGACCAGGCCATGCATGCCCATGACGCACGGGCGGCAAAGGGACCACACCACAACGGCCTGTGCCATCACCACTACGGGGAGAAACCATGAAATTCGACGCTGTACGCAAGCACACACTTGCCGTCGCCGTGATGCTGGCACTGCTGCCGGCCGCCGCGATGGCCCAGAACGAAACCGGCAACCAGGCAATGCCCGCGGCGAGCAAGGCCACCGCCGGGAACAACGGCAAGACACCGGCGAAGGCGGACCAGGCCAAGGCGGTGAACCTCAACCAGATGGTGGTCACCGCATCGCCCTCGGCGGTCAGCAAGATGGGATCGAGCATTTCCGTCAGCACGCTGGAAGCGGACCAGATCATCAGCAGCGGCGCCCAGAACGCGGCCGACATCCTGCGCGACATTCCGGGCATCCGTTCCGAATCGTCCGGCGGCGACGGCAACGCCAACGTCTCGGTTCGCGGCCTGCCGGTAGCCTCCGGCGGCGGCAAGTTCGTGCAGTACCAGATCGACGGCATGCCCGTGCTCGAATTCGGCGACATCGCCTTTGCCACGCCAGACACCTTCCTGCGGCCGGACTACAACATCGATCACGTCGAGGCGGTGCGCGGCGGCTCGTCCTCGGTGTTCGCCAGCAATGCGCCCGGCGCCATCATCAACTTCATCACCAAGACCGGCGAGGAAAAGGGCGGCAACATCGGCCTTACCGCCGGCCTCGACTACAACAGCCAGCGGCTGGATTTCGATTACGGCGAACCGATCGACGACTCGACCCGCTTCCACATCGGCGGCTTCCTGCGCGACGGCGACGGCCAGAAGGACGTCGGCTACAATGCCCAGTCCGGCGGCCAGCTGATGGGCAACATCACGCACGACATCGACGGCGGCTTCCTGCGCGCCAGCTTCCAGTACCTGGACGACAATTCCGCGGTGTACCTGCCCGTGCCGGTGCGCATCTCCGGCAGCAACAGCAACCCCAGCGTGGGCTCGCTGCCCGGTTTCAGCGTCACCAACGGCGTATTGCAGTCGCCCTACTTCCAGCGCGATCTGGCGTTGAACTCGTCCGGCAATCCCATCGTCACCAACATCGCCGACGGCTACCACTCCAAGGTGAATGCCTTCGGCGGCGAGGGCAAGTTCAGCCTGGACGACAACTGGACGCTGCACGAGCAGTTCCGCGTGGCCGACAACAGCGGCGACTTCGTCGGCCCCTACCCGGCCGAGGTCAACACCGCCGCGGCATTGGCCCAGGAAATCGGCGGCGCCGGCGCCACGCTGCGCTATGCGACCGGCCCGCAGGCGGGCCAGATCGCGAATGCGGCCACGGTCGGCGGCAATGGCCTGGCCACGCGCGTGCACCTGTTCAACGTGTCGCTGCCGGACATGGGCAACATCACCAACAACGTTTCCCTCAAGCGCTCGTTCGACCTCGACAGCGGCCCGGTGGACCTGGAGCTGGGTTACTACCGCTCGCGCCAGACCATCCAGCAGGACTGGCACTGGAACACCTATCTGGAGACCGTGCAGGGTTACAAGGCATCGCTGCTGGACGTCTACGACGCCAATGGCAACCCGGTCACCGACCACGGTCTGGTGGCCTATGGCACGCCCTACTGGGGCAATTGCTGCGTCCGCTCCTACGACGCGCGTTATACGATGAGCTCGCCGTATCTCTCGCTGTCGTGGGAACCCGGCGCCTGGCGCTTCGATGCGGGGCTGCGCTACGACCACATGCGGGCCAGCGGGACTTACGCCGGCGCCACCGGCACCAAGGTTCTGGACGTCAACGGCAACGGCATCATCTCGGTTCCCGAACAGACGGTGCCGGTGGTCAACAACCTTGCCGCCAGCCCGATCAGCTACACCAAGCACAAGATGGAATACACCTTCGGCGCCAACTACCTGCTGAGCACCAACCTGGCCCTGTTCGCCCGGACCAGCCGTGGCGCCCGTTTCAACGCCGACCGCCTGCTGTTCGGCGGCGGGCTCGGCGCCAACGGCGACGCGCCGCAGGGCGTGGCGGTGAACCAGGTCAAGCAGGACGAACTGGGCGTGAAGTGGAGCACCCGCCATACCAGCTTGTTCGTCACCGGCTTCTATGCCACGACCCAGGAGCAGAACCAGGATGTGACCTCGCAGACCTCGACCCTGATCAGCCGCAACTACCGCTCCTACGGCGTGGAGCTGGAAGGCTCGGTCGACTACGGCAATTTCAGCGTGCGCGGCGGCGCGACCTACACCCATGCGCGGATCACCCGCGACCAGATCACGCCGGCCAACGTGGGCGGCGTGCCGCAGCGCCAGGCCAACTGGGTCTACCAGCTGAGCCCGAGCTACCGCTTCCTCGACCGCTTCGTGGTGGGCGCCACGGTCATCGGCACCACGCAGTCCTACGCCAGCAATCCGAACGGACTGGTGCAGCCGGCGTACGCGCAATTGAACGTGTTCGGCAGCTACGACATCAGCGATCGCATGACGGTGTCGCTGCACGCCGAAAACGTGTTCAACGAGACCGGCCTGACCGAGATCGACCAGAGCCCGGTTTCGGTGCAGGCCAACGGCCTGAACACGGCCCGCTCGATTCTCGGCAGGACAGTGTCGGTGAGCTGGAACTACCGCCTGTGACGACAGCGACCGGCACCGGCAGCGATGCCGATGGAGCCCGCGAGGGCGCGCGGCGGCAGTATCTGGCGATGCTGCCGCGCACGCGCCGGCGCAGTGCCGAACGGCGCTTCGATGTCGCCGGCAAGGTTCTGCTGCGGGAGTTGTCCGCGCTGTACGGACACAGCCCCGGCTTCGACTCCTGGCTGACCCGGTTCTGTACCGAGCTGGGCCGGCTGGCCGCGGCACGGCCGGCGGCGCTGGCGGCGCTCGATGGCCGCCGCGCGGCGCGGCCGGACTGGTTCGTGCGCCAGCGCATGGTCGGCTACTCGGCCTACGTGGACCGCTTCGGCGGCACCCTGGCCGGCGTCGGCCGGCGGATCGACCACCTGCGCGAGCTCGGCGTCGACTACCTGCACCTGCTGCCGTTCCTGCGCGCCCGCCAGGGCGACAGCGACGGCGGTTTCGCGGTGGCCAGCTTCGAGGAGATCGAGCCGGCGCTGGGCAGCATGCACGATCTGGACGCCTTGACCGCCCGGCTGCGCGAGGCGGGCATCAGCCTGTGTGCGGATCTGGTGCTCAACCACGTTGCCGACGAGCATGCCTGGGCGCAGGCGGCGGCGGCCGGCGACCCGGCCATGCGCGCGTTCTTCCACGTGTTCCCCGACCGGCAACTGCCCGATGCCTACGAGAGGACGCTCGGCCAGGTGTTCCCGCAGGCGGCACCGGGCAACTTCACCCATGTGCCGGCGATGGGCGGCTGGGTGTGGACCACCTTCTATCCGTTCCAGTGGGATCTGAACTTCGCCCACCCGCCGGTGTTCGCGGCGATCGCACGGGTGCTGCTGCAGCTGGCCAACCGCGGCGTGGAAGTGTTCCGGCTCGATTCGGCGCCGTACCTGTGGAAGCGGCTGGGCACCGGCTGCGTGAATGAGCCGGAAGTGCACCGGATCCTTGCCGCGTTGCGCGCCTGCGTGCAGCTGGTGGCGCCCGGCGTGCTGCTGAAGGCCGAGGCGATCGTGCCCGCCGAACAGGTATCCGCCTACTTCGGCCACGGCGACCTGCGGGGCCGGGAGTGCCAGCTGGCGTATCACAGCGGCCTGATGGCCGCGGCCTGGGCGGCGCTGGCCGAGGGCAGTGCCGAGCTGCCGCGGCAGTTGCTGGCGCAGACGCCGCTGCCACCCGCGGCAGCCGGCTGGATCACCTACGTGCGCTGCCACGACGACATCGTGTGGGGCGTGCTGCGGCCGCAGGTCGAGGCGGCCGGCGGCGACTTCGTTCGCCGCATCGGCAAGGTGGCGGCCTTCCTCGAAGGCCGCACGCCCGGCAGCTTCGCCCGCGGGGCCGCGTTCCAGACCCCCGACGAGGACGCCGTGCACGGCAGCAACGGCATGACGGCGGCGCTGGTCGGGTTGCCCGACGGTCCGCTCGACGCGATCGATCCGGCCGCGCTGCGGCGCTACGTGCTGCTGCATGCGCTGGCCTTCTGGGTCGGCGCGGTGCCGCTGATCTACATGGGCGACGAGCTGGGCCAGCCCAACAATGCCGCTGCGGCGGACGCCGCGCGGGTGGCGCAGGACGGTCGCTGGCTGCAACGTCCGCGGTTGTCGGCGGCGGCGCTGGACGCGCTGGCGGCACGCCGCGGCGTGCCGGCGTCGACCTTCGCCGCACTGACCGCGCTGGTCGCTGCGCGCCGGCACCGCCACTGGCCGGCCGGCGCCGCAGTGAGCGTGCCGGACCACGCCGATCCCGGACTGCTCATCGTGCGCCGTGGCGACAGGGCGCTGGGCATCTTCAACTTTGCGGCGCACGAGACGGTGCTCGATCTGACCGTGCTGGGTGCGGGACAAGGCTGGTCGGATCTGTTTTCCAGCGGCGTCACGGACACCGGCAAGACGACCTGCATACTGCAGCCCTGGGCAACCCTGTGGCGGGTGCGCGGCCGTGTCTGAGCCAGCCGCAGCGGTCGTTTTCGGCGAAGCGCTGGTCGACGCTTTCGGCAGCGTGCTGCTGCCCGGCGGCGCCCCCTTCAACGTGGCCTGCCATCTCGCCGCGCTGGGACTGCCGCCGCTGATGATCACCCGGCTCGGCGACGACGAGGCCGGCCGGTTGCTGCGCGACACCGCGGCGCGTTTCGGGCTGTCGCTGCAGGCCGCCCAGCTCGATAAGCGCAGCGCGCGAGTGGAAGTGCGCGAACGCGAGGGCGGCCATGTGTTCGAGATTCCCGCCGGGCAGGCGTTCGACCGCATCGAGGCCGCGGCCGCGGTGCAGGCCGCAACCGCCGCCACGACGCCGGACTGGCTCTACTTCGGTACGCTGGCGTTGCGCGAGCCGGCCAGCCGGGCGGCCCTGGCGGCACTGCGAGCCAGCCGGCAGCAGCGCGCGTTCGTCGACCTGAACTGGCGCCAGGCCGGCCCGTCGCCGCAGGTGATCCTGGAGATGCTGCAGGGAATCGAGGTGCTGAAGCTGAGCGATGCGGAACTCGACCTGGTGCTGGGCTGGCTGCAGTTGCCGTCGATCCCGGACGTGCCGGCCGCAGGCGAGCAGCGTGCCGCGATGGCGCGGCTTTGCGCGCGCGTCGGCGCGCGTCACGTGCTGGTCAGCCATGGTGCCGGGGGCGCCGCCGCATGGGATGCGCACGGCTGTTGCGTGGCCCGTGCGCCGGCGGCGCCAGTGCCGCGCATGATCGACACGGTCGGTGCCGGCGATGCCTTCAGCGCGCTGATGCTGGCCGGACTGCTGCGGCAACGGCCGCTCGCGACCGTGCTGGCCGACGCCGTGGCGTTCGCCAGCCTCAGCTGCGGCTGGCGCGGCGCGCTGCCGGCGGATGCCGCGCTGTATCGCCCCTGGCGCACCCGCCTGGGTCTGGCCGCCCCGGCCGTCACCACCACGCCGCCGGCATAAGCGCATGTCCATCACCACGCCCAAACCGCGCCTGCGCTTCTGGCAGATCCTGAACATGAATGTCGGCTTCTTCGGCATCCAGTTCAGCTTCGGCCTGCAGCAGAGCAACATGAGCCCGATCTACAAATACCTGGGCGCGCACGACGCCAGCCTGCCCTACCTGTGGCTGGCCGGGCCGATCACCGGGCTGCTGGTGCAGCCGCTGATCGGCGCGATGAGCGACCGCACCGACAGCCGCTGGGGCCGGCGCACGCCGTACTTCCTGATCGGCGCGCTGATCTGCAGCCTGTGCCTGCTGGCGATGCCGTTCAGTCCCGCGCTGTGGGTGGCGGCCAGCCTGCTGTGGATCCTGGACGCCGGCAACAACGTGACGATGGAGCCCTACCGGGCCTTCGTCAGCGACCGCCTGGAAAGTTCGCAGCACGCGGTAGGCTTCCTCACCCAGAGCGCGTTCACCGGGCTGTCGCAGACGCTGGCCTATCTCACCCCATCGCTGCTGGTGGTGTCGGGCGTCAACATGGCGTCGCGCAACGCGCACGGGATCCCCTACGCCGTGGTCACCGCGTTCGTGATCGGCGCGGTGTTCTCGGTGACCTCGATCGGCTGGTCGGTCTGGACCACGCCCGAGCTGCCGCTGGACGAGTCCGAGCGGGCGCGGCTGCGCGCGGCACCGCGCTCGGCCGGCGCCACGCTGCGCGAGATCGCCGCCGCCCTGCGCGAAATGCCGGCCACGATGCGCCAGCTGGCGGTGATGATGCTGTTCCAGTGGTACGCGATGTTCTGCTACTGGGAATACATCACCTTGTCGCTGGCACAAACGCTGTACGGCAGCACCGACGCGACCACGCCGGGTTTCGGCCAGGCGGTGCTGATCACCGGCCGCATCGGCGGCTTCTACAACTTCGTCGCCTTCGCCACGGCGATCGCGATGATGCCGCTGGCGCGCAGGATGGGGCCGCAACGGCTGCACTCGGCCTGCCTCGCCCTGGGCGGCGCCGGCCTGCTGAGCCTGCCGCTGATCCACGACCCGTGGCTGCTGTACGTGCCGATGCTGGGACTGGGGCTGAGCTGGGCCAGCATGATGGGCAACCCCTACGCGATGCTCGCCGGCAGCATCCCGGCCGATCGCGTAGGGGTCTACATGGGCATCTTCAACGGCTTCATCGTGCTGCCGATGCTGCTGCAGATCGTCACCATTCCCCTGCTGTATCACCGCGTGCTGGGCGACAACCCGCAGAACGTGATCCGCTTGGGCGGCCTGGGCCTGCTGATCGCCGCCGTGCTGGTGCTGCGGGTGCGCAGTGCGGCCGCAGCGGAACCGGCAGCCGCCGGCTGAGCCGCGCGCCGGCAGCCGGCCAGGGTCAGCGCACGCCGAAATCGTAGCTCACGCTCAGTTGCACGGAGCGCGCCGGCAACAGGTAATACTGCCCGGTACCCAGCTCGCTGGCCGCGACCGCATCGCGCCGGTCGCTGAGGTTGTAGCCGTCCAGACGCAACTCCCAGGCGGCATGGCGGTAGCCGATGCCGGCGTCGAAGGTGGTGTAGCCACCGGCTCTTGCGGTGTTGAGCCGATCGAGGAAATGGGCGCCGTTGTAGTCGGCCAGCGCATACGCCGTGACGCCCTCGCGCGGCGCATAGGTGAATCCCGCACTGGCCAGATGCCGCGGCGACAGCTCCAGGAATTTTCCCTGCAGCTGCACCGACGTGCCGCCCACCAGCTGCACGCCATGGCCGAACCGGGCATCGTGCCGGGCATAGGTGGCCACCACGGCCAGCGCCTCGTTCAACTTGAAGCGGCCGTCCAGTTCGATACCCTTGAAATGCTCGGTGCCGGCGTTGGCCAGGCCGGGCAGTCCGTTCACCGCCTGGGTCACCACCAGGTTGCGGAAATCCATGTCGAACACCGACGCATCCCATGCCAGGCGCCCGTTCAAATGCTGGCCCTTGAAGCCCAGCTCGCTGCTGCTGGCGGTTTCCGGCTGCAGGATGCCGCCTTCGGACTCCGGCCCGAAATCGATCACCGCCGGCTTGAACATCTCGCGGTGGTTCGCATACGCGGTCACCGCGTCGCGACCGGCCGCCCACAGCCGGTAACTGCTGCCGAGCGTGGCGGACCAGCGGTCGTCCCGGCGCCGCTGCGAGCCGTTCTGGTCCTGGACCGGCAGCGGACCGCTGTTGTCGATGTGGCTGGCCGCGCGCACCTCGTGGGTGTGGTTGAAGCGCACGCCGGCCTCGATGTGCCAGGCATCGCTCAAGGCGTCGTCGAACTCGCCGTACACGCCCAGGAAATTGCGCCGGTCGCCCACCCGGGTGAACTCGTCGACATGACGTGTCCGCCAGCTTGGCGCATTGCTGCCGTCGGGCAGCACCGCGTATTCGAAATTGGCGCTGTGCTCGGTGCCGTCGCCGTACAGGTCGTCCAGACCCCAGACCAGGTTCGCCTGGCTGGACAACGCGGTCGCGACATGGCTGTCGAAATACACGTCGGTCTTGCGCACGTACTGCTGGAAGCCATCGGCGTTGTGCGTCACCCCATCGGCCGCGAAACCCTGGCGCAGATAGCCCCGCACGTTGCTGTCGTCGGTGACCGCAACGGCGAGTTTCGTGCTCCATGCGCCGAGCACGGTCGGCCTCCCGTAACCCAGTGCGAGCTGCGAGCGGTTCTCGTCGTTCCTGGCGCCGCGCGGATTGTCGTTGGCGTCCAGCGGCACACGCGGCGAAAGCACGCCGTTCTCGACCGGATGCGGGCTGCCCGGTTGCTGCCGCAGCACCGTGGCATCGAAGTCGAGACTGAACTGGCCGTCACCGATGTCCGCCGCGCCACGGTACAGCAGATGCCTGCGATCGAAACCGGTGCGGTCGCCGGCGAGTCCACGCCGCTCGCCATCGACCAGCAGCGATTGACGCCATGCGGCCCTGGCATCGGACAGCGGCAAGGCCAGCGAAACCTGCGCGCTGCCGCGGCTGCCGATGCCCAGTTCGACGCGCGACGGTCCCTCGCCCGCCGGATAGTGGATGACGTGGATGACGCCGACGAAACTCGTCGCGCCGTAATTCACCGGCGCGGCGCCCTTCAGCACCTCGATGCGCTCGACATTGGCCAGATCGAGACTGGCCAGCGCCGGTGTGAAAGCGCCGCCCGCGGGCACCCCATCGACCACCAGCAGGAACGCATCGAATTCGCGCAGCCCCCACAGCGCCGGAACCGCCGAAGCCGGCCCGGCGTCGCCGCCGGGCGCGATCGACACGCCAGCGACCTGCGACAGCGCGGTCCGCAGATCCATGGCGCCGCGTGCGCGCAACTCGTCGCCGGTGACCACGGTAACCGCGGCGGCAGCATCGTTCAGCGCGACGGGAATCTTCGATGTCGTCACCTCGACCGGCGCGAGCGTGACCTGGTCCGTGGCGATGGCTGCCGCCGGCAACGCGACAAGCACGAACAGCGACATCCCCGCCCATCGGCGCAATGTGTACGGATACGGCATAAGGTGGTTCTCCCGGACACCCTGATGTGCCACGGATTGAAAGCGGACTCACATTAATCCATCAAGCCGTTGCGGCAATGACCGGATGATCCGGCAAGCATCGGCACATGGCCCATGCCATCGGACCGGCTTGCGCATGATCGACGGAAGGTATATTGCCGCGCATCCCGGAGAGGAAACTCCACACCGGCCGCAGCACGTCTCTCCCCTGCCATGGACTTCCGGCAGGCTCACGGCCCGAGTCGCCGCCAGCAGTGCTGACGGCGGCTCGAATCGCGACCGGCACCTTATTTCACGTTCAAGTCGACGTCGTCGAGCACGAACGAGGTCTGGTCGACGGAATCCTCCGTGCCGATGAATTTCAGCGTCACCGACTTCCCGATATAGGCGTCCATGTTCACGCTGCGCTGCTGATAGCCAGACGCGGCATCGAGGTTGGAGAACTGGGCCACCGTTCCGAGCAGGGTGCCCGAGGAATCGAATACCTGGACCTTCATGGTGTCGTAGGCATGGCTCGTCGTGGTTTCGGCGGTATCGACATGCAGCCAGAACGACAAGGTCGCACTGGCGCTGCCGGCCGGTATCGTGACGGCCTGCGACGCGGTATCCACGTGCGCGCTGCCGTAGCCGTCCAGCCACACGAAGCCCGAGCCGGCGTGTGCCGCTTCGCCGGAGCAGCTCGAGTTGGTGCACAGCGCACCGGCGCTGACCGACCACGGCGCCGCCGTGCCGTTCTCGAACCCGGTATTGCCGAGCAACTGGCTGCCGCTGCTGCCGGACGACAGCACGATCGACCTGGTCAGGGTGTCGGTCTTGCCGCCGTTGTCGGTCACGGTGAGCGATACGTTGTAGGTGCCGCCCAGGGCGTAGGCGTGGTTCGGACTGGTCGCGGCGGAGGTGCTGCCGTCACCGAAGTTCCAGGCACTGGACACCACGGTCCCGTCGCTGTCCGTGGACGTGTTGGCAAACGCCACGATCAAGCCGTTGACGGAATCGCTGAAACTCGCCACCGGCGGCACGTCGCCGCCACCGCCGGACGGGTTGAACACGACATTCGTCACCGGATGCAGCTCGATCCCGTTGGGCGCGACGCCGGTCTGGCCATGCAGGAAATCGAAGAATCCGACACCCTTGATTTCGACCGGAATGTTCACCGTGTGGAAGCTGGTCGTCGCGGTGTATCTGGCGTCGAACTCGCTGCGCGCATTCTGGATGCCCGGCGCCAAGGGACTGCCTGCCCCCACGCAGGCGGGATCGGGAATCTCCGCGATCATCGTGTTGCCCTGGGCATCCTTGAGAACCAGGTGGTAGTCCGAGTCGCCCTCCAGCTTGTATTCGACCAGGGTCGCATCGACCACGAAGGTGGTGGTTTCGGTCGGCTGCACGCGCGCATCGAGAGGCGGGCTGCCCGGTGCCGTCAACGCGGCCAGGTGACTGATGGTCGTCGGGACCGGATTGCTCGTGTCGACCAGAGACGCATCGGGATCGGTGCCGGTCTTTACCGACCAGCGCTCGACGCCGCAATGCCCGCTGCTCGAATACGCAGTTGCCGCGAGCATCTCGTGCTCCGCCGGAAGTTTTGCCGGATGGCCGAAAATACCCTGGGTGGACGCCGAAGCCACCCCTGTCGTGCCGACCAGTACGGCAATAATCGAACACCACAGCGATCTGTGTTTCAACATGGAATGCTCCTTTACGCATGCATGGAATGATTGAATGGTCATGAACGGACATGTGAAATATCCGCCAACCTGATGCCTGCAAAATAATGACGCCCTTGCTTGAAAGGCGTGACAACCATGTAAAATACGTGACAACCATGAGGCAAACGTCACGTTTCATGCATTTTGAAATCCTGGTTGTCCAGGATATCCGCCACCGGCTTGTGCAAAGCCGCCATTCCGTGGCAGGCGAATGCCGGCCGGGGCACTTGATGCCTGATTGACAGGCATCATTGACGGGCTCCGCAACAGCCGCGTTGCGGAACGTCCGGACAAGCTCCCGTCCGCCGTTTTGGCTTGACCGGCTTCGCCGTTGCGAAGCGCCTCGCCGGAATGGCGGCTTATCCGGATATTCCTTGCCGACACCCTTCGGCATCCCTGCACCGAACCTGTCCCGAGCTCACCGAAGAGCCCATGGCCATGCCCCGGACCGATCCGGCGGAAAACGGGCTTTCGTACTGTTTGCAGGCCGCATCGACAAGGGTAATCACGAACAAATCGACGTCATTCGAGTTGCCCTGAACGGAAATAATCCATTCCCGCAATTTGCGGCTGCAGGCCTGTCTTGGTCCAATCCGGACTTTTCATGCGTATCCGTCGTTTTTTATGTTTCCCGTTTCGGATATCGCTGTCTATGAGAATTTTTCCCAGACCGCGGTCATCAAGTTTTCATATTCAGCATGATTCAATGTAGGGTTATGCGGCGAATGGCACTTGAAGATGTTCTGATTTTGTTCGTCATCCCAGCGCACGCTGGAATGACGAACAAGAAGCCGATTGATCAGACCTTCCTTAAGCGCGGACCCTTCGCTTCTCGTCATTCCATGGCGATCGATGGCCTGGTGCATGGCGCGTGGAGCGTGCACCATCAGGCTTCGTTGTGCGCATGCAGACCGAGTCGACGGCCCCGGCATGCGGACATCGCCGGTTCGCACCGGACGTACGCGCCAGCCGTGCGGCGCGGCCGCTCAGCCGTCGCCGCGCATCCGCAACGTCAGCCCCTTCAGGAAATTCCGCAGCACCTGATCGCCGCACAGGCGGAAATTCTTGTGTCCGGGCTGGCGGAACAGCGCATTCAGTTCGGGCCTGGAAATCGGAAAGCCGGCGTCGGCGAGGATCCGGTGCATGTCCACGTCCTTCAGCTCGAACGCGACCCGCAGCTTCTTCAGCACCACGTTGTTGGTGACGCGCTTCTCCACCGGACGCGGCGGCAGGCTCTCGTCGCGACCGCGGCGATGGAACACCAGCCCGTCCAGGAAGTGCGCCAGCACCGCGTTGCTGCATTCGACGTAGCCGGGCTCGCCTTCCTTCTTCAGGAACGCTTGCACGTCGGCCTTCCCGATCGGAAAACCCGCGTCCGCCAGCTTGGTGATCTCGACCACCTTGCCCTCGCTGAGGTCGAGCATGTAGCGGATGGAGCGCAGTACGTCATTGTTGATCATGGCCTGACTCCAAAGGTTCCGGGCGGCCATGCTACCTTGCCAGCCCACACGATGCCGCTTGCCAGCCCATGAGCGAACCGCTGCATACCCTTGTCGGCACCTGCCGGCACGTCGAGGAGATCAGGAAAAGCCGCTTCCTCGCGCAGGCCGCCCCCTCGGACTCGGCCGGGCAGGCGCTGGCGTTCGTCGGCGCAGCGGGCGATCCGACCGCCACGCACAACTGCTGGGCGTATCGGATTGGCCAGGACTATCGATTCAATGACGATGGCGAGCCGGGCGGCACGGCCGGGCGGCCGATCCTGCAGGCGATCGAAGGCCAGGGCATGGACCGCGTGGTAGTGCTGGTGACGCGCTGGTTCGGCGGAACCAAACTCGGCGCGGGTGGGCTGGTGCGCGCTTATGGCGGCACCGCTGCCGAGTGCCTGCGTCGCGCCGGGCGCGTGCCGATCGTGGCGATGGCGCGGCTTGGCCTGCACTGCGATTTCGCCGCGCTGGCCTTGCTCAAGGCCCGGCTGAAAGAGCTACAGGCCGAAATCGAGCAGGAAACCTTCGGCGCCGACGGCGTCGAACTGCAGGTGCAGCTGCCGGAGCAACGGGTCGATGAAGCCCGGTTGCTGATCAGCAACATCAGCCGCGGGCGCAGCGAAGCCGGCCGGCTGGATTGAAGCCGGCTGGACTACGGCATGCCGGATTGAATCGGCCTGCACGCGCCCCACCTTGGCAGGAGCGCACGGGGGTGCGCTCCTGCCAACAGTGGTGATTTGAGGTACCCATGAGCGACGCCAAAGCCGACACGTCCCGCCCGCTCCGCCGCATCGGCGCACTCCGCGAACTGTGGCCGTTCCTGAAACCGCACCGCGCGCTGGCGATCGGCTGGCTGGTGTTTCTGGCGCTGTCGTCGGGCGCATCGCTGGTGCTGCCGATGGCGTTTCGCCACATCATCGACCAGGGCTTCGGCCACTCCAGCCTGAGCGTGATCAACAGCACCTTCGTCGCCCTGTTCGGCGTGGCGCTGGTGCTGGCGTTCGCCACCGCCGCGCGCTACTTCTGCATCACGCTGCTGAGCGAACGGGCACTCGCCTCGCTGCGCAGCACGCTGTATGCGCACGTGATCCGGCTCGATGTCGGATTCTTCGAACGCAGCCGCGTCGGCGAGCTGCTCTCCCGCCTCAGCGCCGATACCGAAGTGGTGCAGGCGCTGATCGGTTCGGGCGTGTCGGTGGCGCTGCGCAGCGCGGTGATGCTGGTGGGCGCGGCGGTGGCGATGGTGTGGACCGCGCCGGCGCTGGCCGGGCTGACCGCGCTGGTGATTCCGGCGGTGATGCTGCCGATCCTGCTGTTCGGCCGGC
This sequence comes from Lysobacteraceae bacterium, assembly GCA_028871555.1. GTDB lineage: Bacteria > Pseudomonadota > Gammaproteobacteria > Xanthomonadales > Rhodanobacteraceae > Rhodanobacter. The sequence goes on along the minus strand of JAGWNA010000003.1, from coordinate 20,315 downwards.
GCGTGCAGAAGCTGTCGCGTGCCAGCCAGGACCGGCTGGCCGATGCGGCGGCCATCGCCAACGAAACCCTCAACGCCTCCACCGCGGTGAAGGCCTATGCCCGCGAGGACATCGAGAGCACGCGCTACGGCACGGCGATCCTGCGCGCGCTGGCCACCGCCCGGCGCCGCATCGGCACGCGCGCACTGCTGACCATGGCGGTGATCGTGCTGGTGTTCGGCGCGATCACCCTGGTGCTGTGGGCTGGCGCCCGCCATGTGCTGGCGGGCACGCTGGACGCCGGCGTGCTGGGCCAGTTCGTGCTGTACGCTATCTTCGCCGCCGGCTCGGTGGCCGGCCTGTCCGAAGTATGGGGCGACGTGCTGCGTGCCGCCGGCGCGATGGAACGCATCGGCGAGTTATTGGCCGAGCGTGCCGAAGTGACCGGCCCGGCGCAACCCGTGCCGCTGCCGCGGCCGGTGCGCTGCGCGCTGCGGTTCGACCACGTGACGTTTCACTACCCGACGCGGCCCCACATGGCGGCGCTGGAGGATTTCACGCTCGCCATCGAACCCGGCGAGACGGTGGCCCTGGTCGGCCCGTCGGGCGCGGGCAAGAGCACCGTGTTCTCGCTGCTGCTGCGCTTCTTCGACCCGCAGTCGGGCAGCGTGCGGCTCGACGGCATCGACCTGCGCGCACTGAGCCTGCCCGACCTGCGCGGCGCCATCGCGCTGGTACCGCAGGAGACGGTGATCTTCAGCGGCACGGCGGCCGACAACATCCGCTTCGGCAGGCAGCAGGCCAGCGACGAGGAAGTGCGCGAAGCGGCCAAAGCCGCCGAGGCACACGACTTCATCGGCGCGCTCGACGGCGGCTACGAGGCCGAGATGGGCGAGCGCGGCGTGCGCCTGTCCGGCGGCCAGCGCCAGCGCATCGCGATCGCCCGCGCGATCCTGCGCGACGCCCCGCTGCTGCTGCTGGACGAAGCCACCTCGTCACTCGATGCGCAGTCCGAAGCCGCGATCCAGCAGGCGCTGGAACGGCTGGAAAAAGGCCGCACCACCCTGGTCATCGCCCACCGCCTCGCCACCGTGCAACGCGCCGACCGCATCGTGGTGATGGACGGCGGCCGCATCGTGGCGCAAGGTACCCACGAGAGCCTGCTGGCCGAGGGCGGGCTGTACGCGGAGCTGGCGCGGTTGCAGTTTGCGGCGTGAAGTGCAGCTGCCCGCCGGAATCCAGGCTGACCGTCACCTCAGCCAGCGCTGGCTCCAGCCGTCCCGGCGTCCACCTGTGCAGGGACGTTCGTCGTATCCGGTGTTGCTGTCGCAAGTGCACCCTGAAGACTTTCTGAGTTGAAACTGCCCCCATGAGCAACACTCCGACTGGCCATGCAGACCGTGGGCAACCCGCTATCCGGCGAGGCTCAGGAGGTCGGCCCAGGAGGTATATTCCTCATCGTTGACCTTCCCGAACCGGCCAACGACCCGCCGTTCAGCGCGTCCCGCACGGTTTCCTGCACGGCGATATGGTCATCGTAGTGGCAATGACCTGGAGATGCCCTGCCGGGTGCACCATCGAAGAGACAATCCGCCTTGCGGGATATTTCCATGCCGGACTGCAGGAGTTGTTCAGTTGTAGCGCCGGCGCAGACTCACAAGCAATCCCATCAGCAACAGGCCAAGACCGAACACGCCCAACTCCGCCGGCTCCGGCACCCTCACCGGATCCGTGATGCAGGGCGAGCCACCCTGGGCCGCTCCTGTCCCCGACACGATCCAGCCGCTGCAGCCACCGACAATCCCCTGCACATGCGCTGCCGATAACCAGTCGCTTCCGTTGAGCACAAACGGGTCGCCGGTCAAGGGACTCGCGAACGTAAGGTCATAGACCAACGAATCGCCACTCTGGAAACGGTTGCCCGATGACCAGCCAAAGGCAAGATTGAACACACCGGGCACGGGACCGGAGTTGAAACCGCCCGCCTTCCAAAATGCACCGTTATCCGCGCAGGTTTTCGACGTGCAGGTGATCCCGGTGACCGTCTGATTCAGATAGAAGGCCCAACCGATTGTGGATCTACTACTGTTCAAACCCTGCAGGAAATCCGGGCCGTACGCGTTCGAACTCAATGTCAGCGTTCCTGATCGGGAACCCTGGTCTGACGCAAACTTGGCCGTCAGCCATGGGGCCACACCGTCTGGAAGGCTGCCGGCAAAAACCTTGTCCACGTCGATGGTGGCGCTTATCGGAGCGGAAGTGCCACCGCCAGGGTGAACACCGGCGAGCGCTGGCATCGACGCCATGGCCGCCGTTGCCAAACTGCCGAGCACCAGGAATCTTTTCATGAGGATTACTCTTGCGCCGTTTGCTTCGTGCTGGTGGACACAGACGTCGGTCTTTCTGCACCGCGCCATTGCCTTGATCCATAACTCATTCGGCGCCCTTGAAGTCAAGCAAATATTGCACCAGCACACCAAGCAACTGTTTTTATTAAAAAATTAATTTATGACTTGGCTGAAATTTGGCTGAAATCGTGAAGAATGTAAAATTCTTCGACACTTTTCCGATATTGCAAAACGTGTCTTTTCGATAATGTCTTGAGCGGTCCCGCTGTCCGAAAGCAGGCAGATCATTGCCGGCGCGGAGGATAAAGCCGGCAACAAATCGAGCACCGCATTCCGGAGGGCATTCAATCGCAGCTTCGTGACGCCACCGGCAACATGGCGACATCACTCGGCTGGGACCAATAGCCAGCGCCCAGCCCCAACCTTCCAGCACATCCTTGAACCGATCATGCCGTGTTCCCGCACTACTGACACCTACGCGCCGATATAGCCGAACGGACGCCACGTGTTTCGCAAACCGAACGGCGCGAACTCTCTTCGACCTTCCCCGCGCAGGCCGGTGGAGCGCTTGCCCGGTTATCGTCGGTACGGAAGACTCGTGCGACATGTCAGTGGCTATGGGTGCCCACCGCGATCCTTGTTGTTCCTGTCTCTCATGTCCCTGTCGGCAGGCTGACCCTTCCCGTCTTTGTTGTCGGTACCGCGGGCTTTTTGCGCGGGCAGCGGACGTCGCTGTTGCTGCTGAGCTTTCTGTCGTTGTTGCTGCTGGGCAGTCTGCTGCTGCCGGGTATTGCGTTGCTGTTGCTGCTGGACATTCCTCTGCTGCTCGGCATTGCGCCGCTGTTGCTGCTGGACATTCCTCTGCTGCTCGGCATTGCGTTGCTGTTGCTGCTGGACATTCCTCTGCTGCTCGGCATTGCGTTGCTGTTGCTGCTGCCGGTCACGCGATTGCGTACCCTGTCGACGCTGTTCAAGAATCTGCCGGCTCACCGCTTCGCGCGGCTGGTAACGGTAACTGCGGGCCTCGATCGAGCGCTGTTGATCCATCCGGCGAGGGTAACGGCTGCCGTTGTAATTGCGTTGGTACGTGGGCAACGGCGCGGCCCTGGGCACGGAGCGACGGTTCCAGCTATCCCATCCGCTGCGCTGCCGTTCCCAGTCACGGCCCCAGTGTTCGCCCCAGCGCGGGGCTTCGTCGTCACGCCAGCCGCGAAAATAGGCAGGCGGGCGGCGGTAGTAGCGCACCGGAATGCGCAGTATGAACAAGGGCACATAAGCCGGCGAAATCATGTCCCACGGGCCGTTGTACCAGGGGCTCGAATACCAGTTGTCGTCCTGAAATACCCAATACAGGCCATCGTAGAAGAAGTAGTTCGAATCCACTCGCTGGTCGTAATAGACCGGATAGCCCGGAATGCGCACCAGCGTTGGATACGTCGACATCACGAAACCGAGGCTGACGCCGCGGTTTCCGATGCCGATGCTCACCTGGGTCTGGGCTTGAGACCGGGCCGGAACCCCCGCGCAGAGGAGTATCGCCATGGCAAGAATCACATAACGCATCGTCTGTACTCCCATCTGGAATGAATCGTTGCCGCCGTCGCCGCATGACCGTCGCCGCTTGCCTGTTCCTCCCGCTGCGCCGCAGACAGGTACAGCCACCGTAGTTCGCAGCCGGAGCGGTCGACTTGATCATGATCAACAATCCGCGCGACGACGGCGTGATCGTGTACGGTCGCAAACCGGGCTTCGTGGGCGGCCGGCCCCGATTTCACGTGGCAGTGAGGCAGGCTTCACGGCGGCACAACGCGATCGCGGCATCGGTCTGCGAAACAGGAGCGGGTGAAATCGATTCGGCTCGGCGTCCTCCATGCTTTTCCCTGCGAAGACATGATGCGTTGCCGATGCGCTGCCGCAGCGTGCAGGATGGGAGCCAGTGCCTCAGGGAGAGAGCGTCATGCCGCACGCGACCGGCCGTTTCCCCCGCGCCATCGCGCGGGTGTGCCTGATCGCAGGCCTCGGTGCGGCCATGCCCGCCTTGGCCGCCGCGCCCGCAGCCGCCGCGGCTGACCGGGCCGCCTCCACGAAAACCTGGGCGCTGATTCTCGATCCGCAGTTGCCTCTGGCCACACGCCGGCAGGCACTGGCGCAACTGGAAAACAGCACGAACAGCGACGATCAGCACAACCTGTATCTGCTCGGTTCGCTGTACTGGATGGGGCAGTTCGCGTCGGGCGCGCCGGTGCAGCGGGATCTGAACCAGGCCGCCATCTACATGAGCAATGCCGCCATCCACGGCAGCCTGCTGGGCATGGCCAAGATGGCCGAGATCGACCTGGCCGTGCACAAGTACAGCGAAGCCATGATCTGGGCGCAGGTCTACGCCCATTACGCCATGCAGCTGCCCCGGAACGAACGTCCAAACGAAGGCTACACCGCCGAGCTGGTGCAGCGGATCATCGACAAGTTGGGGCGTGAAGGCGTCACCCAGGCCATGCCGCAGGTGGGCAACTTCATCGCCTTGCACGACGCCGACATCCGCGCCGGCACCGACAGCGACTTCGGCGGGCGCCAGCCGCATCCGGTGAGCAAGGCGCGACCGTACCTGACGCCCGACTATCGGTTCGAGCCAGAATCCGGCATCGCCGACTTCCTGCTGGCCTTCCGTGCGGACGGATCGGAGGCGCACGCATGGCTGCTCGACGCAACACCCGATCCGGCACTGGGAGCAGCCCTGCGGCAGTACGTTCACAAGATGACGCTGCCGCCGATCAAGGGGCAAGCCGGCCACGGGCTGCGCTATGCATGGTCCGTCGTGATGTTCGACGATCGCCGCTATCAAATGGCGCCATAGCGATTCGTCGCCGACGCCCCTGCGCGCTGGGCTGTCTTGATGCCGGTACGCTGGCTGCGCTTGTCGCCACCTGCCGGCACCATCACGAGCACCGCACCGCGCTGCATGAAGTACACCCGACAACCGGGTCCGTAGTCGACCCACCACCCGCTGATGCCGCCGCCTACCGGCTTGACGCCGCCAAAGTTTCCGTCGGCGACGCGATCAAGCCGCGCCGCGATCCGTGCTCTCGCGCGGATATCGCGCAGGCTGCCGAACCTGGCATCGAAGTCGCTGATTTGACCAGTTCGAACACGGACCGGTTGCAACCCGCCGTTTGCAACCGAGCAAGCCGACAGGCGCCAGGCGTTCAGAGCTCCAAACAATCAAACCGCCGATCCGCCTCGACGTCCTGCTCGTAGTCCACATCCGCCCGGTCAAACCCGAACAGCTGCAGGAACTCGTGCTTGTACCCCGCGTAGTCGGTGACCTGGCGAAGGTTTTCGGTGGTGACGGTGGGCCAAAGCACCTTGCAGGGCTCCTGCACGTCGTCGCGCAGCTCCCAGTCGTCCAGCCGCAGGCGGCCTTCGTCGTCGGTTTGCGGCGCGGCGCCGTCGGCGCGGTAGAGGCGGTCGCGGAACAAGCGGTTGGCCTGCTCGATCGGATTCTCGTGGATGCCCTTCTCTTTCATGATCTTGAAGGCGATGGACACGTACAGCGGGATCACCGGGATCGCGGCGCTGGCCTGGGTGACCACGGACTTCATCACGCCCACATATGCTTCGAGGCCCGGGTGGCGGCTGCGCAGTTGCTTTGCCGTGTTGTCCAGGTGCTGCTTGGCCTGGCCCAGGGTGCCGTGCCAGTACATCGGCCAGGTGATCTCGGTGCCGATGTAGCTGTAGGCGATGGTCCTGGCGTGTTCGGCCAGTACGCCGGCGGCGCTCAGCGCGTCGATCCACAGTGCCCAGTCCTCGCCGCCCATCACGGTGACGGTGTCCTTGATCTCCTGCTCGGTGGCCGGCTCCACGGTGGCCTCGATTACCATGTCCTTGTTGGTGTCGACCGAGGTGTTGTGGAACGGCTCGCCGATGGTCTTGAGCGCCGAGCGCACCACTTCGCCGGTGTCCGGCAGCTTGCGCACGGGCGAGGCCAGCGAATAGACCACCAGGTCGATCGGGCCGCCCATCTCGTTCCTGATGATCTCGATCGCGCGGGCGCGGGTTTCGTTGGCGAACGCGTCGGCGTTGATCGATTTGCTGTACAGGCCTGCGGCTTTGGCGGCCTTGTCGAACGCGGCGGCGTTGTACCAGCCGGCGGTGCCGGTCTTCTCGTGGCTGCTGGGCTTCTCGAAGAACACGCCCAGCGTGGCGGCGCCGTAGCCGAACGCGGCGGTGATGCGCGAGGCCAGGCCGTAGCCGGTGGAGGCGCCGATCACCAGCACCCGCTTGGGGCCTTTGGCTGCATCGTGGCCGGCGGCCCGGGTGACTTCGATCTGGTCGAGCACGTTGTGCTCGCAACCGACCGGATGGGCGGTGATACAGATGAATCCGCGGACTTTGGGCTTGATGATCACTCGATGGCTCCTGCTCTGTTCGGCTGCCGGCATTCGGCAATTCGCCATAGTAACCAAGCGGAGCAGCCATGCGCAGCCGCAGGGTGCGATCGAGCAAGCGCGATCACGCGCGGCGGCATGCCGCCCGCACGGCAAGACACGGCCGCGGCCCCGGGCGTGTGGCCAGCCCCGGCCATTGCGCGCAAACAAAAAACCCCGCACAGGATGCAGGGTTCATTGTTGCCCAACCACGCCAGGCTGACACGGATCAGGCTGCTAGGCCGCCTCGACCGCCGAAGCCTGGGCGCCTTTCGGGCCCTGGGTCACTTCGAACTTCACCCGCTGACCTTCCTGCAGGCTGCGAAAGCCCTTGCTGGTGATCGCTGAAAAATGGACGAAAACGTCCGCCCCCCCGTCCTCAGGCGCGATGAAACCGAAACCCTTGGCATCGTTGAACCACTTGACTGTACCGAAACTCATCGTGTAACCCCCGCATCATGAAGTGAATACGCCGGGCTCGCCCCCTGGACGAACCCTCTCTCCATGGTTCGTCGCCCCGACCTGTCGAAAAATACCAAGAGGCCCAGGGCCAGCGCAACTTGAAAAAGTCGGGGGTCGGCCGAAACCGGGATGCCGTTCAGTTTTCCAGCATCGCCGCAAGGATGCGCGGCACCTGGGCCGTGGCCACCGCCAAGTGCGCAAAGATCTCCTCGATGCTGATCTGCGCCTCGTCGCCGCAGCCGGCGGCGAAATTCGCGACCAGCGCCAGACAGGCGTAGTCGAGCGCCAGTTCGCGCGCCAGCGCCGCCTCGGGCATGCCGGTCATGCCCACCAGGTCGCAGCCGTCGCGTTTCATCCGGGCAATCTCGGCGCGGGTTTCCAGCCGCGGCCCCTGGGTGGCGCCATAGCAACCGCCGCCGATCACCGTGATGCCGGCCTCTGCCGCGGCCACGAGCAGCCGCTGACGCAGTGGTTCGGTATACGGCTCGCTGAAATCGATGTGCTTCACCTCGGCGCCATCGACGTCGCAATAACTGGTGAGCCGGCCATGGGTGTAGTCGATCAGCTGGTCGGGTACCACGATCGCCCGCGGCCCCATGTCGTCACGAATGCCGCCGACTGCGTTGATGCCGATCACCCGCCGCGCGCCCAGGCTATGCAGCGCCCACAGGTTGGCGCGGTAGTTGACGCGATGCGGCGGCAGCGTGTGGTGCTCGCCGTGGCGGGCGAGGAAGGCCACGCGCCGGCCGGCGAAGTCGCCGGTCAGGACTTCACCCGAAGCCGCGCCGTATGGCGTATCCACTGCGTGCCGCGTGGCATTTTCCAGGCCCGGAAACTGGTACAGGCCGCTGCCGCCGATGACGGCCAGGTCGATTGACGCTTGCTCAGGGTGAGGCATCGTCGTGATCCGTCTGCAGTTCGTGGACAAAGGCCCGGGTGGTACCGGAGCCACCCGGGCTCTCTTCCTTCAACGCATAGATACCCGGCAGGTTGCGGCCTTGCTCGTGGTAGTCCATGCCGTAGCCGAACACGTAACGATCCGGCAATTCGACGCCATTGAAATCCGATGCGATGCCTTCGACCAGCCGGTCGTGCCGCTTGGTGCACAGGCTGGCGATCAGCACGCGCCGCGCACCGCGCCGGTAGCAGTCATCGCGTACGGCCTTGAGCGTGTGACCTTCGTCGAGGATGTCGTCGACCAGCAGCACCACCCGATCGGCCAGCGGCACCAGCGGCTCGCGCAGCCAGTGCAGCTCGCTGCCGCTGGTGGCGCCGCGATAGCGGGTGGCGTGCACGTAGTCGAATTCCAGATCGGTGCGGATCGCCAGCGCCAGCTGGCCGGCGAAAATCAGCGCGCCGTTCATCACCGTGAGGAACACCGCACGCTCGCCGCCCAGCGCGGCATCGATCTGCCGCCCCATGCCGGCAATCACGGCTTCCAGCACGTTGCGTTCGTAAAGCAGATCGGCCGCGACGAGCGCATCGGCCAGCGACGGAGTCGGAGTGTTCATGCGGTTCCCGGTTCGGCGTTCAACGCCGTGATGCGCGCGACGAAACGATCGCGCTGTGGATTGTCGATCAGTCCGTCCCAACCCGCGCCAAGCGCGCCGCGCAGGGCGGCAAGTTGCACCGGCATGCCGGTCGCGCCATCCGCGACGGCAGCCAGCGCCTCGTCCACCACCTCGGGGAAACAGGCCAGCACCAGATCGCAGCCGGCATCCCGATGTGCGCGCACGCGTGCGCCGACGTCGCCGGCCGCACCGGCCGCGGCCATGCTGATGTCGTCGCTGATCACCGCGCCGGCGAAACCAAGCTCGCCGCGCAGGATCCGCTCGACCCAGACTTTCGAGTAACCCGCCGGCAGGCTGTCCACCGCCGGGTAGGTCACGTGCGCCATCATCACCGCCTCGACCCGCGCATCGATGCACTCGGCGAACGGACGCAGATCGTCGCGGCGGATGTCCTCGAGGCTGCGCCGATCGACCGCCACCGCCTTGTGCGTATCGGTGGCGACCGAACCGTGCCCGGGGAAATGCTTGAGCACCGCCGCCATGCCGCCCAGGTGCATGCCGCGCACGTAAGCCTGGCCCAGTTCGGCCGTCACCGCCGGATCGGCGTGGAACGCACGCCGGCCGATCGCCGCATTGCCGCGGGCAAGGTCGACCACCGGCGCAAAACTGAAATCCACGCCGCTGGCGCGCAACTCGCTGGCCATCACCCAGGCATGCTCCTCGGCCAGCCGCACCGCTTCGGCCCGGTCGCGGTCGTACACCGCGCCGATCGCCGCCAGCGGCGGCAATCGGGTGAAGCCGTCGCGGAAACGCTGCACCGGCCCGCCTTCCTGGTCGACCGCGATCAGCAGCTCGTCGCCGCCGATGTCGCGAATCGAATCGCACAGGGCCTGCAGTTGCTCGCGCGAGCGGTAATTGCGCGAGAACAGCAGCACCCCGGCGACCCCGGGCGTGCGAAGCCAGGCTTTCTCGTGTTCGGCCAGTTCCGGCGCGGCCACGCCGATCATCAACATGCGGCGTCCTCCGCGGCGCGTTCGGCCGGCGACCAGTGCCGGTACGGGTGCTCGATCAGATGGACATTGTAGTAGCGACGCAGCGCACTTACCTCGCGCCCGAGCCACGGCGGACGCGGATACGGCGCATCCACCGCAGGCAACTCGATCTCGGCCACCAGCAGACCGGCGTTGTCGCCAAGAAACTCGTCGATCTCGAACAGCATGCCGTCGACATGCACGTGATGGCGGATCTTCTCCATCACCCCGTCGCACAAAGTGTCCAGCAAGGCCCGCGCATCGCACGCCGGAATCGGGTAGTCGAACTCGGCCCGCGCGATGCCCGGCGTCGCCGCCTTGATGTTCAGCCAGCCCTGTTCGCCGACCATGCGGGCACGCACCGAGGCGCGCGACGTGCCGTCGCGCAACGCCCGCGCCCCGACCAGATAGCCCTGGGCCATCCGCTCGCTGTGCTCGACGGCGTCGCGCCAGGCGTCGCTGCGCAACAGAAATTTTCTCTCGATTTCTATCGCCATGGTTTATCGAAGAGTGCGGCCACGGATGGCCGCTTTTTTGATACTCGCATTCATGGAGGAACGCACGGACTACCGCTCGAACAGGGCGATGGATTCGACATGCGCGGTATGCGGGAACATGTCCATCACGCCGGCCGACTTCAGCTCGAAGCCATGCCGGTTCACCAGGATGCCGGCGTCCCGCGCGAGCGAGGCCGGATGGCAGGAGACGTAAACGACGCGCCGGGTCTGCCGGTGCGGCAGGTAGTCCAGCAGCGCATCGGCGCCGGCGCGCGGCGGATCGAGCAGCAGCTTGTCCCACGGCTGGCGCGCCCATTCGCTGCCGCGCTGGTCTTCGAACAGGTTGGCGACATGGAAACGCGCGTTGTCGATGCCGTTGCGCGCGGCATTGCGCACGGCGCGTTCGACCAGCCCGTGCTCGCCTTCCACGCCCGCCACCCCGGCGACCCGGCGCGCGATCGGCAAGGTGAAATTGCCAAGGCCGCAGAACAGGTCGAGCACGCGGTCGGCCGGCTGCGGGTCGAGCAGCTCCAGCGCGCGCGCCAGCATGCGCTGGTTCATGCCGGCATTGACCTGCACGAAATCGAGCGGTTCGAACTCCAGCTCGACGTCGGCGAACCGTGCATCGCCGCTGGCAAGGCGAAAGGCCAGCCGCGGCTGTTCGGGCCACAGCGGGTGCACGCTGCTCTGGCCGCCCGGCTGCAGATAGATCGCCAGCGAATGCTGCCGGCCGAACGCGACCAGCGCGGCCCGATCGGCGTCGCTCAGCGGCTGCATGTGGCGGAACACCAGGGCCATGCCGTCGTCGCCGGCGGCAAACTCGACCTGCGCGATGTCGCTGGCGGCCTGCAGGCCGTTGAGCAGATCGGCCAGCAGGCCGATCTTCGGACCCAGCGCCGGATCCATCACTTCGCATTGCTGGATATCGGCCACGAAGCGCGGGTTGGACTCCTCGCGAAAACCCACCAGCACCCGGCCCTTTTTCTCGACGTTGCGCACCGACAGCCGGCCCTTGCGCCGATAGCCCCAGGGCTCGCCGCTGAGCGGCGGCAGCCACGCCTGCGGCGCCACCTTGCCGATGCGTTCGAAGTTCTCCGCCAGCACGCGCTGCTTGGCTTCGATCTGCGCGGCGGCATCCATATGCTGCAGCGAACAGCCGCCGCATGAGCCGAAGTGCCGGCAACGCGGCTCGACCCGGTGCGGCGAACGGGCAATCACCTCGACGACTTCCGCCTCGTCGAAGCGGCGATGGCGCTTGCGCAGACGCAACAGCACCTGTTCGCCCAGCAACGCACCGCTGACGAACACCGTCTTGCCGTCGATGCGGGCCACGCCGCGACCGTCATGACCGAGGTCGGTGATCACCGCTTCGAATGGCGTCGACGACGCGGAGTTGGATCGGGACATGGGGGCAACGGGCCGGGAGCGGTGACGGACCGCCGATTATCCCAGATTGGCCCGGACGGCGCCTGCCGCGCGCGATACACGCGTAGACACTCCGTTCGCTGTCAAGCGATTTCAGTGTCGTGCAGATACCGCTTGCGGGCGATGCTTCTGCTCTGAATCCAGTCGGAGAGATCAAAGCAACGGCATCGCGCGCAAGCGCGCTCCTGCAGATTGGCGCGTGTCATTTCTTCTGCCAGGCGCCGGCGGCGTTCTGGTAGTACCAGCCCGGTCGCGCTTTCTCGATCCACACCCTGGCGAAGGTGGCGCGGATCTGCGACTCCCATTCCGGGTGGTTGTTGGCATTGGCCACTTCGCGATAGAGCGCACTGCGGTCGCGATTCTCGTCCGCCAGCGTGACATTGGCCTGGGCACGCTGGCTCAGCGGCACCTTGGCGGCATCGCGCATGGCCACCATGCCGTCGTGGGTGAAGCCTGCCGCACCGCTGTCGAGCAGCGCGCCCAGTGCCCCCTGGAAGCGCGCGTGCATGCGAGCGCGAATCGCCTCGGTGGCGCTGGTCTGGATGCGGATGTTCGGGGTGTCGGCGGCATAGGCGGCCGGAACCAGCAGATCCAGCAGCATCGCGGAGGGCGGCTGGCCGGGGTTGTCCGATCCGGGCTTGTTGTCCTGCGCGGCGGGTGCCGGAGCATGCCCCGGCTGACCCAGCACATTCCCGATGAACTGATCGGCCGCCTTCTGCGCCGCCGCTTCGGGGAAATACACGTTGATGGTGACGCAGCCGACCAGCAGCACGGCCAGCATGATCAAGATGAGACAGGCGAGTTTGCGCATGATGCACTCCAGTGGCCGGAACATGAAACGTGAACCCGGAACGGTGTAACGACGAATCAATGGACCTCAGGCCCGCCCCCCTCCACCGCAGCTTGCAGACGACGCACCAGGGTCGGCCAGTCGACCCGGGTCTGATGGCCGATCACTTGCAAGTGGGGCAAACCGCTGCCCTCGACGATAGTGTAGTCGCCCTCGCCGGACTCCAGCCCGCTCATCTGGCAGACCGAGTTTTGCAGTGTGCAGTTCAGGCCGATCCGATGGTAGCCGAACGTCTTGAACAGTCTCAGCACCATGCCCTGCAGGCCGGCAGCAATCCCGCCGCCACCGACCCTGGTGAGATTGTTCACCGCGCGCTGGCTGATCCGGCCGCCACTGCCGGCCAGCAGACTCGCCTTGAACGCGACCGGGCTCCAGTCGACCAGCCGCAGGTCGTCGATCGAGCCGTCCAGCCGTCCGCTGATGCTGCCGAAATCGAACACGCTGGTAATGGCTGCCAGATCGAGCTGATGCAACTGGACGTTGCCGCTCAATGCCGGGGCGGGCCCGAACGGCTGTTGCAGCGTGAGCCCGGTGATGTCGACGAAGCCGTCGAACAGATTGGCCGACAGCCCGCCCTGCAGCTCGAAGCGATCGTCGACCCAGCGCAATGAGGGAATCGCGCCGGCCAGCGTGCCGGGAAATGCCGGCCAGCCCAGCGCGCGGCTGAAGGCCGCCATGTCGACCCCGGTCAGCACCAGCGAGGTGTCCAGCCGCTGGCCTCTCGCCGCCGCCGGTCTCCAATCCAGCTTGCCGACCCGCAACTGGCCTTTGAGCACCGGCACCTCCAGCGGCTGTTGCAGACTGAGCGTGCCATCATGGCTTTGCCACCGCGACTGCGCCGCACCGTTGGGTACCCGATAAAACTTCAGACCCTGCCAGCCGAGCGTGGTGGCTGGCCGCTCGCCTTGCGCCGCCCAATCCAGTCCGCCGCGCAGGCCGCTGACCGCCATGCGGCCGTCCGCATCGACCAGATCCAGGCCATTGGTATTGAACGCAAAACTGCGCAGGCCATCGGCGCGCAGATCCAGGTTGCCGCTCAGCTGGCCGTCGATGCTCAGATCGCCCAGACCAAGCGTGCTAAGCCATGCCTTGCCGTAGCGCCGGTAAGCCGCCGGAAAATTCGCGCTGAAGCGATGCAGTTTCAGTTTCCTCAACGCCCCGCCGGCATCGAGTGTCAGCGCGCCGTCGAGTTGCAGCGCATCGGCATCGTTCACCCGCAACCGGCTCAGGTCGAACTCGCCGTGCTGCACGCTGGCATGGATGCCCAACTGCACGGGATGGCTGGGCAGCTGGGCGTAGATCGGCCCCAGCAGCAATTCGCCGCCGGTGAGGCCGGCGTCCAGGTCGATTTGCGCCGGACCTGCCGTGGTATCGATGCCGAAGCGGCCACTGCCGCTCAGGCCCTGTCCGGCCAGCGTCCCGGTCGGCGTATCGAATCCCACGCGATCGAGCGTGAATTGCCCGGACGACCGCATGCCGACATCGCGCACGTCCAGGGCCAGCTCGGCGTCCAGCTGGCCGCTGGTGGTGCGGCCGGACCAGACCGTGCCGAGCAGGCCCTGCAACCAGCCGGCGGGAAGATTCTTCAGGCTGATCTGCGCATGACTGAGCTGATCCAGCGGCATCTCGACACTGGCGTGCGCCTTGCGCTGGTCGATGTCCACCTGCAGGGTATCGGCCGCGTTGCTGAGCACGATGTTCACGTGGGCATTGCCCAACGCACCACCCGGCGCACCGGTCAGGCTTGCGCCGCCATCGAAAACCCAGCGCATGCGATCGTCCCGCTGCAGGTTGCCGGCAAGCGTCAGGCCCAGCCGCCGCCAACCCATCGCGGCCACGTCCGCCTGCGCGGCCTGCAGTTGCAGATCGATTCCGCCGGCAGCATTCTCGCTGATGCGTGCCGTCACTGTCTTCAAGACGACGCCCGGCATGCTGATCGACTTCGCCGCGAACACCACATCCGCCCGCACAGGCAACGCCCACATGCCCCCCAGCAAAAGGCCGCAACACAGCAAAAGATGGCTTGATAGGAAGCGCATGCCGGACCATTTTGCCAAATTAAGCTGAACGACAAGGATTTCGTCATGCCAAGCCTGTCCGCCGACCCGCGTTCCGTTGCCTTGAGCCCACCTCCGATACGGACCCTGGTGGCGGATGACGACCCCGCCAGCTGCCGCTTTCTGTGCGATGGCCTGCGCCAGCTCGGCGTCATGGCAGAGTTCTGCGCGGACGGCCTGACGGCACTGCATCGCGCCCGCAGCGAAACCTACGACCTGCTGCTGCTCGATTGCCGCATGCCCGGTGCCGGCGCGCTGCAGGTACTTGCCCGATTGCACGCCGACCCGCTGGCCTGCTCCGCCGCAAGCGTGGCCGTCGCCACCAGCGCGCAGGTGACGCCGCAGGATCGCCGGCGACTGCTCGCCGCCGGCTTCAGCGAGGTCCTGCTCAAACCGTGCGCGCTGGCCGACTTGCGGCAGCTGCTGACGCTGGTCCAACCGGATCGGCACGGCGCGCGGATGCTGGATGACGACGCCGGGCTGGTCAGCACGGGCGACGCCGGCATCATGCTCTCGTTGCGCACGCTGCTGCGCGAGGAGCTGATCGTGCTCGAACAGGAACTGGCCCGGCTCAGCCTGGACCGCGCCGCCTTCATCGAACGCCTGCACCGCCTGCGTTCATCGTGCGGATTCTGCGGTGCCGCCAGCTTGTCGGTACAAACCGCCTTGCTGGAACGGCAACTGGCACGGCACGACGCGGCGCCGGAAGCACTGCAGCGCTTCCGCACGGCGCTGCGGGCGACGCTGCAGGCACTGGCCCGCCCCGGAGCGGGTCTCGAACGGCCCTGACCCGGCACGAGCGCAGCCCCCGGAGCCTCAGCGCCGCGAAACCGCCATTGCCAGTACGCGCCAGGCACGCATCTCGGCCCCGCCAAGATGAAACCGGATTACCTCGCGCATCATCTCGCGCAGGGCCTTCATGCCGCTGCCGTCGGGCATCCGGTCCTGTTCCAGCGCGAGCAGGTCGCGGCCCAGCAGCGCCTGTGCGCAGTCGGCGCTGCAGCGCACGGCACCATGCTCGGCCCGATAGCGATAGGTTGCATCGGGCAGCAACGGCTCGCCGGTTTCCAGCTCATGCCGCAGCTGCAGGCCGTAGCCGATGGCCTGCAGCAGATCGCGCTCGAAGCGGCGCAGGCTCCACGCCATCGATTCGCCACTGGCCAGCCGCGCCAGCGTCCGTGCGTATGCATCGAACAGGAACGGCATCGGATCTTGCCGTTCGGTCAGGCGCACCACCAGTTCGTTGAGATAGAGTCCGGCCAGGCCGGTGTTGCCGGGCAATCGCCGCGGTGCGCCAACCGGCTCGATCGCGATCAACGTGCCCATTTCGCCGCGCACAAGCAGATCCAGCGCCAGCGACTGGAACGGTTCGAGTTGCGCCCGCCGCAGGCGCGAGCGTTCACCGCGCACGCCGCGCGCCACCACGCCCAGGCGGCCATGCTCACGGGTCAGGCATTCCAGCAGCAGCGACGTCTCGCGATAGGGCCGCGCGTGCAGGACATAGGCGGGTTGCTGCTCGATGCGCATGGGTGGGTCGGGCGGGGAACAGGAAACAGGGAAGAGCATGAAAGGCCGGAGACATGGTGCCAGCGACAGCGTGATTGCCGCTTCGCCACTTTACCCCGCAGCAGGAAACTCAAGCCAACACAGGGAACTATACGTCCCCTGTTCCCCGCTCCCCGCTGTTCAATCCGTATAACCGAACTTCTTCAGCATGTTCTCGTCGTCGACCCAGCCTTCGCGCACCTTCACCCACAGCTTCAGGAACACCTTGCGCTCGAACATGCGCTCCATGTTGCGGCGTGCGCTCGTGCCGATCGCCTTGAGCTGGGCTCCGCCATTGCCGATCACGATCGCCTTCTGGCCATCGCGTTCGACCCAGATCACCGCGTGGATTTCGGCGATGCCGTCGGGGCGATCGCTGAACTGCTCGATCTCCACCGTGGTCGCGTAGGGCAGCTCCTGATCCAGTCGCAGCATCAACTGTTCGCGCACCATCTCGGCCGCCAGGAAACGCTCGCTGCGATCGGTGATTTCGTCTTCGCCATACATCGGCGGCCGCACCGGCAGGCGCTGCAGGATGGCCCGCTCGAGCTCTTTCAATCCCTGCTTCTTCAGTGCGCTGACGTAATGGATTTCGTCGTAACTGTGCGCGGCCGCCAGCTCGGCCACGAATGGCAGCATCGCCGTCTTGTCCTTGCTCAGATCGACCTTGTTGATCACCAGCAGGCGCGGCGACGATTGCTCGACCAGCGCCGCGTACAGCGCCTCGTCCTCGTCGGTCCAGCGGCCGGCCTCGATCACCTGCGCCACCAGATCGACATCGCTGATGGCCGAACGCGCGGCGCGATTCAGGCTGCGGTTCATGGCCCGCCTGGCACCGCGGTGCAGACCCGGCGTATCGACGTACAGGATCTGCCCGGCCGTGCCGTTGGCAATGCCCAGGATGCGGTGACGGGTGGTCTGCGGCCGTGGGCTGACGATGGACAGGCGAAAGCCGATCAAGGCGTTCAACAGGGTCGATTTGCCCACGTTGGGGCGTCCTGCCAGCGCCACCGTGCCGCAGCGAAAATCCGCATGCGGCAGGCTGCCGGCAGCGTCGGCGGGGTCCGGTTCGTGTTTCATGACTTCGTGTTTCATGACGCAGTGCGCTCGGCAGGTCGGACGACAAGTGTAGTGCGCCGCCACCGACGGCATGAAATCCGCCGGCCATTCACGCTTACGGCGGGATCGGACGGCACTCCATGCCGCCCGTGCAATCAGGGTTTGCGGTGCTGCTCCAGCAGCTGGTTCAGCACGGTCTCGGCCGCATCCTGTTCGGCGGCGCGACGGCTGCCGCCGCAGGCGCTGGCGCTGATCGGCAGCGGCTCGTGGATGAGGCAGCTGACATCGAAAGTTTTGGCATGGTCATCGCCGTGGCTGGCGGTCAGTTCGTACCGTGGCAGCGGCCAGCCGCCGGCCTGCAACCATTCCTGCAAGCGGGTCTTGGCGTCCTTGGACGACCGGCGCAACGCCGCAATGCGCTCGCCGAACAGATCACGCACGCAGTCGCGGCAGGCTTCGAAACCGCCATCGAGGTAGATCGCGGCGACCAATGCCTCGAAGGCGTCGGCAAGAATCGAGTCGCGCCTGAAACCACCGCTCTTGAGCTCGCCGGGACCCAGTTTCAGCTCATCGCCGATGGCCAGCTCCCGCGCCACCAGCGCCAGCGCCTGGCCGTTCACCAGCTGCGCACGCAAGCGCGACAGTTCGCCCTCGCTGGCCTTCGGGTGCGCCTCGTACAACATCTCGGCGACGATCGCGCCAAGCAGGGCATCGCCGAGAAACTCCAGCCGCTCGTTGTTCGGTTTGCCGATGCTGCGATGGGTGACCGCCAGTTCCGCCAGCGCCGGATCGCGGAAACGGTAATTCAGCTCCAAAGGATCACGCGCCCACATTGCCCTGCAACGGCACACTCTTGTCGAAGTGCAGCAGGAAGTCGATGTTGTACATGAAGGGGATTTTCTTGTCGTAGGTGACGTTCAACTGGCTGTTTCCGCCGGCGCTGCGCTGGATGGTGATGTCGGCAGGCTTGATGGTGGAATCGTCGACGTACTGGAAATTCATCTTGAAGGCCAGTTCGCGGCGGATCTCGTCCAGCGACTTGCCGGTGGTGCCTTCCGTGGCGATCTGGTTCATCGCCTTGACCACGCCCATGTATTCCGAATACGACGGCACCAGCTTCATCGCCATGAAGCCGAAAAAGGCCACGACGACCATGATGATCAGAAACCCGATCAGGGTGATGCCCGACTGCTTCGATTTCATAATCCCCTCGCTATATGCCGACTGTGCGGCGTGCCCATCTGTGGATTGATCATGCCACGGACAATCGCGCGTCCGCGCCGTTGGGTCTGCACGCCGAAAGTGCGCCGATCATGCCGACGGATTCTCGCACTATCGGCCGCACTGTGTCTGGCGCCGGCTCGACCTTGCCGCGAACCGGTCAGTGGATGACCGTTCCGATCCGCGAGAAAGCCACGCCGCCGGTGCCCCAGCCCTTCCAGCTCATCCAGATCAGGAAGGCCTTGCCGGCCAGATTCCGCTCCGGCATGCAGCCCCACCAGCGGCTGTCGAGACTGTCGTTGCGGTTGTCGCCCATCACCAGATAGCAGCCCGGCGGCACCTTGGAGGGCACCCTGTCGTTGGGGATCGAATTGGGTACGTTGTAGTCCGGCATCCGCGCAGTCAGGTGATTGACCACGCTGCCGTCTTCGCGCGGCAGATGCTCGTTCCAGACCATGGCCCCCATCTGCAACATGGTTTGATCGACGCTGCGCCCGGGATTGCCCTCATACGGACCGATCTCATCGGCCGCCACCGGCTTGCCATTGATCAGCAGGTCGGCGCCGTGCACCTCGATGGTGTCGCCCGGCAGGCCGATGACCCGCTTGATCCAGTTCTGCTGCGGCACCGGCGCATGCGGATCGTTGCAGCTCATGTCGCCGCTGCGTACCAGCTTGTCGCCATCCCGGCACAGATAGCCGGGGAAACGGAATACCACCACGTCGCCACGCTTCGGTTCACCCAGCGGGACGATCTTGTTGTTGAACGCCGGCAGGCGCAGGCCGTAGGCGAACTTGTTGACCAGGATGAAATCGCCCACGTCCAGCGTCGGCATCATCGAACCGGAAGGAATCCGAAACGGTTCGGCCACGAACGAGCGCAGCAGCAGCACCACCAGCAGCACCGGAAACAGCGAGCGGGCCCAGTCCACGGCCACCGGATCGCTGTACTGTGCGCCGGCCGCATCCAGACGCGCCTTGCGCCGCTTGTAGAAAAACAGGCGGTCCAGGCCCCACACCATGCCGAACAGCACCGTGAGGACGAGCAGAATCGCCGCAAAATCGAATTCCATGCATTGCTCCCGTAAGTCGACGGAACAGGTACCGGATAGGCCGGTACTGCCGCCGGTCTGTGGTTGTTCCCCGTCTCCCGTTTCCCGTCCCTGGCTATTTGTCCACTTTCAACACGGCCAGAAAAGCTTCCTGCGGAATTTCCACCCGACCAACCTGCTTCATGCGTTTCTTGCCTTCTTTCTGCTTCTCGAGCAATTTTTTCTTGCGGCTGACGTCACCGCCGTAGCACTTGGCCAGAACATTCTTGCGCAGGGCTTTCACGGTGGAGCGCGCGATGATCTGCGCGCCTACCGCGGCCTGGATCGCCACGTCGAACTGCTGGCGCGGGATCAGATCCTTCATCCGCTCGACCAGCTCGCGTCCGCGCCGATCGGCATGGCTGCGATGCATGATCAGGCTGAGTGCATCGACGCGTTCGCCGTTGATCAGCACGTCGGTACGCACGAACGGGCCAGCCTCGAAGCGGTCGAAATGGTAATCCATCGAGGCGTAGCCGCGCGAAACGGATTTGAGCCTGTCGAAGAAATCCATCACCACTTCGGCCAACGGCATTTCGTAGCTGATCTGCACCTGGGTCGCCAGATACTGGATCGAGCGCTGCACGCCGCGCTTCTCCTCGCACAGGGTGATCACGTTGCCGATGTAGTCCGGCGGGGTGAGGATGTTGGCGACGATGATCGGCTCGCGGATCTCCTGCACCTGCGGCGAGGGCGGCAGCCTGGCCGGATTGTCCAGCAGCATGGTCGAACCGTCGGTCCTGAGGATCTCGTAGACCACGGTCGGCGCGGTGGTGATCAGGTTCAGGCTGTATTCGCGCTCCAGCCGCTCCTGCA
>JAGWNA010000104.1 GCA_028871555.1 Lysobacteraceae bacterium | reverse complement strand
TCTTGTCAGGGTTGATGCAAAGAGCATTCGCGCACAGGGAGCGCTCCTGCAGTGGCTCCCGGCGGTCGCAATAGTTTTGCCGAAGCAGCCGGTTACGCCCGGTTTTGCGCGGGCGCTTGCAATCATTGTGCGTTCGATGGCGATAATCGCAGGCATGCAGACAGGGTTGCCCATGAATCTGATGCCGCCGATCGGCGATCTCGAGCTGCGCCGTGCCGGCATGTTCCAGTTGCTGCACTGGCTGGCCGTGGATCGGGTACAGCCGCAATCGCTGGCCGATGTCTATCTGGAGGCGATCGAGCGGATCAACCCGCAGCTCAACGCCTATGTCGATCTGCGCTCGGGCCTGCTGCAGGATCAGGCGCGCATGGCGGAGCGTCGTCGGCATGAAGGCGCGATCGGCCGGCTCGACGGCATCCCGGTGGCGCTGCAGGACAACTTCGACGTGGCCGGCTGGCCGACCCGGGCCGGCCTGCCCGACCGCCTGCAGCCGGCGCAGAGCGATTCGCATGTGGTCGCCCGGCTGCGTGCAGCCGGGGCGGTGCTGGTCGGCAAGACCAACATGGACGAGGGCGCGCTGGGCGCGGCCACCGACAATCCGCACTTCGGCGCGACCCACAATCCGCATCGCCGCGGTTACAGCGCCGGCGGCGGCTCCGGCGGCGCGGCCGCGGCGGTGGCGGCGGGTCTGGCGGCGGCAGCGGTCGGCGCGGACAGCCTGGGGTCGGTCCGCATCCCGGCCAGTTATTGCGGCGTCTACGGGCTCAAGCCGACCCATGGCGAGATCTCCGCGCGCGGCATGGTGCCGGCGGCGCGGCGGCTCGATGCGGTGGGGCTGCTGGCGCGCAGCGCGGAAGACCTGACCGTGCTGCTGCAGGTGCTGGCCAGCTACGATGCCGACGACGCACGCTCGCGCCGGCGCCGGATCGCGTTCGCACTGCCGGACTGGGAGCCGGGCAAGCTGCGTGCCGGCGTGCTGCCGGATCTGGCCGCGCTCGGCGTGCAACCGGCGGTGATCGAGGTTTTCCAGGCCACCCTGGACAAGCTGTCGCATGCGCTCGGCAATCGGCGTACGGTGGATTTCAGCGACTGGGATTTTGCCCGCACCCGGCGCGCCGGCCTGTTCCTGATGGAAGCGGAGATGCTGGCTACCTTCGCCGCGGATCTGGCCAATGCCGAACATCCGGTTTCCGACCGCTTCCGGCAGCTGCTCGGCTTTGCGCAGTCGAGGAGTGCGGCCGATTACGCGGTGGCCGACCGGGTGCTCGATGCGGCCACCCTGAAGATGCGCCGGCTGTTCTGCCAGGTCGACGTGCTGGTGCTGCCGACCACGCCGCAAGGCGCGTTCGCGCTGGATGGACCGGTGCCCGATTCGCAGGCCGACCTGACCAGCTTCGCCAGTCTTGCCGGTTGTCCGGCGGTGAGCATGCCGATGGGCCGCCTGCCCGATGGCCTGCCGATCGGCCTGCAACTGGTCGGTGCGCGCGGCTCCGACCTGCGCCTGCTGGAACTGGCGGCCGTCTGCGCGGCCACGCTGGATGCCGCGCCGGCCTACCCGGTGATCGCGTAGGAGCGCACCTTAAGTGCGCGATGTCTCTTCGCCACATGACGAAAAGCATCGCGCACAAGGTGCGCTCCTGCCCATCCGGCCGTGGCAACGCGGCACGGCGGGAACGGCCCTTGCGCCGCGCGGTTATGGCCTCGGGCTATTTCGATATGAGAAGTCATTTGGACGTCCATTTCGCGGAACCAGGCGAATGCCCGCTATGATGGTAGGCCTTTGCGGCGCTGTGGGATAACCTCTCGATGGCGTTTTTTCCAGTAACCGTTGCCGAGTCTTCCATGCCATGACCACCTCTGCCGCAGTGCGCTCCCACCTCGACGGTCTCGAGGCGGAAAGCATCCATGTCTTTCGCGAGGTGCTGGCGGGCTTCCGGCGGCCGGTGATGCTGTACTCGATCGGCAAGGACTCCTCGGTGCTGCTGCACCTGCTGCGCAAGGCGTTTTACCCGGCGCGCTCGCCGATACCGCTGCTGCACGTCGACACCACCTGGAAATTCCGCGAGATGATCGCGTTCCGCGACCAGGTGGCGGCGGCGGGCGATGTCGAGGTGCTGGTGCACATCAACGAGGACGGCGTGCGCCAGGGCATTTCGCCGCTGACCCATGGCGCCACCGTGCACACCGACGTGATGAAAACGACCGCGCTCAAGCAGGCGCTGGACAAGTACGGTTTCGACGCGGCGATCGGCGGAGCCCGCCGCGACGAGGAGAAATCGCGCGCGAAGGAGCGCATCTTCTCGTTCCGCAACGCGCAGCATCGCTGGGATCCGAAGAGCCAGCGGCCGGAGTTCTGGAACACCTTCAACACGCACATCCGCAAGGGCGAGAGCGTGCGCGTGTTTCCGCTGTCGAACTGGACCGAGATGGACGTGTGGCTGTACATCCAGCGCGAGAACATCCCGGTGGTGCCGCTGTACTTCGCCAAGCCGCGTCCGGTGGTCGAGCGCGACGGCGCATGGATCATGGTCGACGACGAGCGCCTGGAGCTGCGCGACGGCGAGACGGTGCAGCTGCGCGAAGTGCGGTTCCGCACGCTGGGCTGCTATCCGCTGACCGGTGCGGTGGAATCGAAGGCCGATACGCTGGCGAAGGTCATCGACGAGATGGCGCGTTCGCGCAGCTCGGAACGGCAGGGACGGGTGATCGACCAGGACTCGGCCGCATCGATGGAACGCAAGAAGCAGGAAGGCTATTTCTGATGACGACGCAGAACGAAGCATCCGCGGTCACGCCGGCGAAGGGTTTGCTGCGCTTCATTACCTGCGGCAGCGTGGACGACGGCAAGAGCACCCTGCTCGGCCGCCTGCTGTACGACGCCGGGATGGTGCCGGACGACCAGCTGGCCGCGCTGGCGCGCGACAGTCGCAGGCAGCATGCCGAAGCGACCGACGTGCAGGGAGGTACCAGTGTCGCGGGAGGCACTGGTGTCGCGGGAGGCAGGATGCCGGGAGCGACCGACACGCTCGATTTTTCCCTGCTCACCGATGGTCTGGATGCGGAGCGCGAGCAGGGCATCACCATCGACGTGGCGTATCGCTACTTTCATACCGCGCGGCGCAGTTTCATCGTGGCCGACTGCCCGGGGCACGAGCAGTACACGCGCAACATGGCCACCGGCGCCTCCAATGCCGAACTGGCGGTGGTGCTGGTCGATGCGCGCAAGGGGTTGCTGCCGCAGACCCGCCGGCACACCTATATCTGCGGGTTGCTGGGGATCCGGCAGGTGGTGCTGGCGATCAACAAGATGGATCTGGTCGACTACGATCAGGCGACCTACGAGACGATCGCCGCGCAGTACCGCGCGCTGGCGCAAAGCCTGGGCATCGCCGCGGTGCATTGCCTGCCGGTCGCCGCGCCGACCGGCGACAACGTCGGCTCGCGTTCGCCGCGCATGCCCTGGTACGCCGGCGGCAGCCTGCTCGAACTGCTGGAGTCGATCGATGCGGCGCCGCTGCGGGCTGCCGATTTCCGCATGCCGGTGCAATGGGTGAACCGTCCGGATCATTCGTTCCGCGGTTACGCCGGCACGATCTGCGGCGGCAGCGTGGCGCGCGGCGACGAGATCGTGGTGCAGCCCGGCGTGCAGCGCGCCCGCATCGAGCGGATCGTCACCGCCGACGGCGACCTGGAGCGCGCGGAGGCCGGGCAGGCGGTGACGCTGTGCCTGAACCGCGAGGTCGATGCCAGCCGCGGCGACCTGATCGCCGACGCCTTGCGTCCGGCGCCGGTGGCCGACCAGTTCACCTGCCACCTGCTGTGGCTGGGCGATGCGGCCCTGCTGCCCAACCGCACCTACTGGCTGAAGATCGGCACGCGCACGGTCAATGCGCGGGTGATGTCGATCAAATACAAGGTGGATGTCAACAGCCAGTCGCGGCTGGCGGCGCGGCACCTCGAACTCAACGAGGTGGGCTGCTGCACCGTGGGCCTGGACGACGCGATCGCGTTCGAGCCCTACGCCACCAACCACACGCTGGGCGGGTTCATCCTGATCGATCGCCTGAGCAACGCCACGGTGGCCTGCGGCATGCTGGACTTCGCCCTGGGCCGGTCCGCCAACGTGCACTGGCAGCACGTCGACATCGACAAGGCGGTGCGCGGCGCCAGCAAGGGGCAGCACCCGCTGTGCCTGTGGTTCACCGGCCTGTCCGGTGCGGGCAAGTCCACCATCGCGAACCTGGTCGAGCGCCGCCTGCATGCGCTGGGCTATCACACCTATCTGCTGGACGGCGACAACGTGCGCCATGGCATCAACAAGGACCTGGGCTTCACCCCCGAGGACCGCGTCGAGAACATCCGCCGCATCGCCGAGGTGGCGCACCTGATGGTGGATGCCGGCCTGATCGTGCTGGTCAGCGTGATTTCGCCGTATCGCAGCGAGCGGCGCTCGGCGCGCGAGTTGTTCGCGCAGGGGGAATTTCTGGAGGTGTTCGTGGATGCGCCGCTGGCGGTGTGCGAGGAGCGCGACCCCAAGGGCCTCTACCAGAAGGCGCGCGCCGGCGAGATCCGCAATTTCACCGGCATCGATTCGCCTTACGAGAAACCCGAGGCGCCGGACATGCATCTGCTGACCGCCGGACAGCGCGCCGAACAGCTGGCCGAACAGCTCACCGAGCGCCTGCTCGCCGAGCAAGGCGGCAGCGGCAGCGTCGATTGAAAAGCCGACGCCTTTCGCAGGATGCGCTCCTGCAGCTCAGGTTCCCGCGATGACCGACATGGCCGCGCCAGACTGGCAACGCATCGATCTGCCGGGTGCCGACGTGGTGCTGCAGCCGCATTGGCTGGCGCCGGCCGAGGCCGATGCGCTGCTGGCCGCCTTGCTGAGCACGATCCGGTGGGAAACCCATCGCATCCGACTGTTCGGCCGTGAAGTGGCGTCGCCGCGGCTGAGCTGCTGGATCGGCGACAGCGGCACCGGCTACACCTATTCGCGGACCCGCTTCGAGCCGCGGCCGTGGCCGCCGGTGCTGGCGGCGTTGCGTCCGCGCGTCGAGGCGGCCTGCCGGGCGCGATTCAATCAGGCGCGATTCAACAGCGTGCTGGCCAACCTCTACCGCGACGGCAACGACTCGATGGGCTGGCACAGCGACGACGAGCCGGAGCTGGGCGCGCAGCCGGCGATCGCCTCGCTCAGCCTCGGCGCCGAACGCTGTTTCCGGTTTCGCCGCCGGTTGCCGCGCGGTGTGCGTGCGACGCCGGCCGATACCTTGTGCCTGTCGTTGCCGCACGGCAGCCTGCTGTGCATGGCCGGCCGGACCCAGCACCTGTACCGGCACGATCTGCCGAAGACCCGTGCGCCGACGGCGGCGCGGCTCAACCTCACGTTCCGCTGGGTGACGCCGCACCATTGATCCAGCGTGTTGCTTGGATTGGCAGCGGCCGGCGGCGATAATGGGCATCTTTCCTTTCCGAAGGCTGCGCCGCGATGACCGAGAAGACCGTACTCAACGCCACCCATCGTGCGCTCGGTGCCCGCATGGTCGATTTCGGCGGCTGGGACATGCCGATCAACTACGGCTCGCAGATCGAGGAGCATCACGCCGTGCGCCGCGACGCCGGCATGTTCGACGTCTCGCACATGACCGTGATCGACCTGCACGGCGCGCGCACCCGCGAGTTCCTTCGCCACCTGCTGGCCAACAGCGTGGACAAGCTCAAGGTGCACGGCAAGGCGCTGTATTCGTGCATGCTGAACGAGCAGGGCGGGGTGATCGACGACCTGATCGTGTATTACCTGGGCGAGGAATTTTTCCGGTTGGTGGTCAACGCCGCGACCCGCGCCAAGGATCTGGCGTGGATCGGGCAACAGGCGCAGGCGTTCGACGTGCAGGGAAGCACTAGTGTCGCGGGAGGCAGGAAGCCGGGAGCGACCGACGTGCAGGGAAGCACTAGTGTCGCGGGAGGCAGGAAGCCGGGAGCGACCGGCGTCGAAGTGAAGGAGCGGCCGGATTTCGCGATGATCGCGGTGCAGGGTCCGAACGCGCGCGGCAAGGTGATCGGCCTGCTGCACGAGGTGGATCAATCGCGCATCGAGAAGCTCGGCAAGTTTTCCGCCGCCGCCGCGCAGGGGCCGCACGGCATGCCGCTGTTCGTGGCGCGCACCGGTTACACCGGCGAGGACGGTTTCGAGATCATCGTGCCGGCCGAGCATGCCGTCGCATTGTGGGAGGCGCTGCAGGCCGCCGGTGTGGCGCCGGCCGGCCTGGGTGCGCGCGACACGCTGCGGCTGGAGGCCGGCATGAACCTGTACGGCCAGGACATGGACGAGAGCGTCTCGCCGTGGGAGGCGAACCTGGGCTGGACTATCGCATTGGACGATGGCCGTCATTTCATCGGCCGCGCGGCGCTGGAGGCGCAGCAGGCCGCGGGCGTGAAGCGGGTGATGGTGGGCGTGGTGCTGGACGGGAAAGGCGTGCTGCGCCATGGCCAGACGGTGCTGACCGCGAACGGCGCGGGCGAGATCCTCTCCGGCAGCTTCGCCCCCACTTTGAACAAGGCGGTGGCGTTCGCGCGCATTCCGGCCGGCGAGCCGGGCGAGATCCGGGTCGACATCCGCGGTCGCGAGCTGCCGCTGCGGCGGGTGAAGTACCCGTTCGTGCGCGACGGCAAGCCCTGCGCCGGCATCTGAGCCGGGCTGCACCGCGTCAGCTCGACACGTATTGCCTTGCCGTGGATGCGGCTAGAATCCCCCCCATTCCCGACTGACTCAAACCAACAACTGGACCCGATCATGAGTGATATTCCTGGCGATCTGAAATTCCTCAAGTCCCACGAGTGGGCCCGCGTCGAAGACGATGGCCTGGTCCGCGTGGGTATTTCCGACCATGCGCAGTCGCAGCTCGGCGACCTGGTGTACGTCGAGCTGCCGGAAGTGGGGGCCAGTGTGAGGGCCGGCACCGGCGTCGCCGTGGTGGAGTCGGTGAAGGCCGCTTCGGACATCTACTCGCCGGTGTCCGGCGAGATCGTCGAGGTCAACGAGGCGCTCAACGACAAGCCGGAGATCATCAACGAGGACGCCTACGAGGAAGGCTGGATCTTCCTGGTCCGCCCCAGTGACCGCGATGAGCTCGACGAGCTGCTGGATGCCAATGCCTACGAAGATCTGGTCGAGAGCGAAGATCACTGAGCCGCTCCCGATCCTTGACCGATCTCCCGACGGCCGCTCGTGCGGCCGTCGACGTATCCGCAGGCTCCGCCCGATCAGGGCACTTCGAACAACCCCGTTCGCTGGAGCGCACCTTGTGAGGGTGGCTGTTGTAGGAGCCACACCTTGGTGGGCGATGGCCGTTTCCCGCCGAGCCCTTCGCGCACAGGGTGCGCTCCTGCGGCAGGCAAGCCGGATCTTGGAGCGGCTTCAGCCGCGATGCTCTTCCACCATGAAGCAAGAGCATCGCGGCTGAAGCGCGTCCCTACAGGTGCGCGGGCCTGCCTGACCGCATCCGGTTCCGGAATCGTTTCATTCAGCTCACTGCCGCTGTTCCGATGCCGGAAGTTCGTCTCGCCGCAGAGGCGTACGGCAAAGATTGTTTTTGTCGATTTATCGGGCATGGGCCTCAAAACCCATGCGCAGCAAGGCCTCGATGGAGGCCGGTCATGGATCCCATGATTTCATATAGGCGTATAGACGTCCATATAAATATGGATCATTCCGGCTTAAACCCTTGCTGAAACGGCCCCGGGCATGAACGGACAGGATGTAGCTCCTTGAACCCATGCGTAAAATCAATTGACAGCTGAAATCAGCAGGGATAGCTTTCGCAGCAGATCACGGGGATTGCGCTTTATGGCGACAGCAAAATTCATCAAGCCTTATGTCGAGCACGGAGAAAAGGCCAATGCAGTACGCAAGATAACGGTCTCCATTCCGCTGCACGTTCTGCGGCGTCTTTCCGATTTGCGCACCCACCGTCAAGTCAACAATCTTCGGCACGCTACCAACAGCGACTTGTTGGTCGAAGCGTTCCTGCACGCTTTTACTGGGCAACCACTGCCAACTGATGAGGAGCTGAGACGAACCATGGCCAC
>JAGWNA010000103.1 GCA_028871555.1 Lysobacteraceae bacterium | reverse complement strand
CACCCAGAGCGAGTTCGGCGTGCAGTACGACTCGCTCTCGGACCTGCTCAGTTTCGGGTTGGCGCCGGCCCTGGTGATGTATACGTGGTCGCTGTCCGCGCTGAAGGATTTCGGCCCGCTGTGGGGCAAGCTGGGCTGGGCCGCGGCCTTCGTCTATGCCGCCTGCGCCGCGCTGCGGCTGGCGCGTTTCAATACCCAGGCAGGGATGGCCGACAAGCGCTATTTCCAGGGGCTGGCCAGTCCCGCCGCCGCCGCGGTGTGCATGTCGTTCGTGTGGAGCGTGGACAAGTCCGGCCTGCCCGGCAGCGAATTCTGCTTCATCACGCCGGTGATCATGTTGCTCGCCGGCCTGTTGATGGTCAGCCAGTTCCGCTATTTCAGCTTCAAGTCGTTGCCGATGGACGAGCACGGGCGGGTGCCGTTCCGCTGGATCGTGGTGGCGGTGCTGCTGCTGGCGCTGCTGATCCTGGATACGGCGCGGGTGCTGTTTGCGGGATTCACGCTTTACCTGTTGTCCGGGCCGGTATGGACCGCCTGGGGGCTGGCAACCCGCCGGCGTCGGGCGAGGCGCAGCGCGGCATGAATGCATCCTTGCGCGAGCCGGTCGATGCCAGCCACCGCCAGCGCGTGTTGCGGGCGCTGGGCTTGACGCCATGGGTGCGGCGTGCGCCGGCGAACCGGCCTGTCGGCGAGGCGCAGCCGGCATCGGGCATCGTGGCGGGCACGAGCGCCGGGGCCGACTGCGTGGTGATCCTGCCCGCGGGCTGCACTACCCGCGAACTGGATCTGCTCGGGCGTGCGCTCAGCGCCGGCGGGGCGATGCTGGCGCGCGCCGCGCGCCTCACGGTGAGCGACGGGCAGCTGGCCGCGAGCGTGCCCGAGGCACGGGCCTACCTGGTGTTCGGCGAAGCGCAGGCGCACGCGCTGGGTCGCGGCCTGCCGGCTGCGGCCCTGCACCGCGCGCAGATCGTGCTGGCCGATGAACCGTCGCTGCTGCTGACCCGCGCCGACGCCAAGCGGCGGCTGTGGAGCGCGCTGCGCAGCTTGCGCCGTGCGCTGGCCACGGCAGGCGATTAGCGGCCATGGCGGCGGTCGTGCGCAGTGCCGTGCAGGTGCGCGCCATGCGCATGGCGGATCTGCCTGCGATCAGCGCGATGGAAAACGCTTCCTACGAATTTCCCTGGTCGCCGGGGATCTTCACCGACTGCCTGAAAGCCGGGCACCCATGCTGGGTGCTGTGCGTGGATGCGGCGATCGCCGGCTACGGCATCCTGTCGATGGGTGCCGGCGAGGCGCATGTGCTGAACATATGCATCGGCCCGGCCTGTCGCGGCAAGGGGCTGGGCCGGTATCTGCTGCGGCGGCTGCTGGATATCGCACGCTGGAACGGTGCCGAGCGGGTATTCCTCGAGGTGCGCACGTCCAACCCGTCGGCAAAGGCGCTGTACGAGTCGGTGGGCTTCAAGGAAATCGGGCGGCGGCCGCGCTATTACCCGGCGCGCGACGGGCGCGAGGATGCGATCGTGATGGCGCTGGATCCATTGTAGGCACTCTGTTCGCCGTCAAGCGATTTTTAGTGTCGTGTAGGAGCGCACCCTGTGCGCGAATGCTCTTGTGGGGTGCCGGCGGAGGGCATTCGCCCACAGGGTGGGCTCCTACAGACGGGTTGCCCGAGGCCGGTAGGAGCGCACCCTGTGCGCGATGCCCTTGTCGGGGTGCCGTCGGAGAGCATTCGCCCACAGGGTGGGCTCCTACAGACGGGTTGCCCGAGGCCGGTAGGAGCGCACCCTGTGCGCGATGCCCTTGTCGGGGTGCCAGCGGAGAGCATTCGCCCACAGGGTGGGCTCCTACAGACGGGTTGCCCGAGGCCGGTAGGAGCGCACCCTGTGCGCGATGCCCTTGTCGGGGTGCCGGCGGAGAGCATTCGCCCACAGGGTGGGCTCCTACAGACGGGTTGCGCGAGGCCGGTAGGAGCGCACCCTGTGCGCGATGCCCTTGTGGGGTGCCGGCGTAGAGCATTCGCCCACAGGGTGGGCGCCTGCGGGTCGTTCAGGCGTCGTCGTCGGTGAGCCTGATCTGTCCACGCAGCGAGTTGGCCATCGCCTCGGTGATCAGCACGTCGACGAACTGGCCGATCAGCCGCGGGTCACCGGCGAAGTTGACGTAGCGCATGTTCTCGGTGCGGCCGGTCAGTTCGCCGGGGTCGCGGGTGCTGGGTTTTTCCACCAGCACGCGCTGCACGCTGCCGATCATCGCCTGGCTGATCCTCTTCGCGTTGGCGTTGATCGCCGCCTGCAGCCGCATCAGGCGATCGTGCTTTTCCGCCGCCGGAGTGTCGTCGGCGAGGCTTGCCGCCGGCGTGCCGGGGCGCGCGGAGAAGATGAAGGAGAAGCTCTGGTCGAAGCCGATGTCCTCGATCAGCTGCATGGTCTTGGCGAAATCGTCCTCGGTCTCGCCGGGGAAGCCGACGATGAAGTCCGACGACACGCAGATGTCCGGCCGCACCGCGCGCAGCTTGCGGATCTTCTGCTTGAATTCCAGCGTGGTGTAGCCGCGCTTCATCGCGCCGAGGATGCGGTCGGAGCCGGCCTGCACCGGCAGATGCAGGTAATTGGCCAGCTTTGGTACGCTGGCATAGGCCTCGATCAGCGAGTCGGAGAACTCCAGCGGGTGCGAGGTGGTGAAACGGATGCGGCCGATGCCTTCGATCTGCGCGATGGCGTGGATCAGCAGCGCCAGATCGGCATAACCACCGTCACGGCTCGCACCGGGGTGCGAGTCGGCGCCGTCGTGCATAGGGCCGCGGTAGGCGTTGACGTTCTGGCCGAGCAGGTTGACCTCGCGCACGCCCTGTGCGGCGAGCTTGGCCACTTCCACCAGCACGTCGTCGAATGGGCGGCTGAGTTCCTCACCGCGGGTGTAGGGCACCACGCAGTAGCTGCAGTATTTCGAACAGCCTTCCATGATCGAGACGAAGGCGGTCGGGCCCTCCGCGCGCGGCTCGGGCAGGCAATCGAATTTCTCGATCTCGGGAAAGCTGATGTCCACCTGCGGCTTGCCGCTGGCGCGCTGGGCGTCGATCAGTTCGGGCAGCCGATGCAGGGTCTGCGGACCGAACACCAGATCCACATAGGGCGCGCGCTTGACGATGGCGTCGCCTTCCTGCGAGGCCACGCAGCCGCCGACGCCGATCAGCACCGGTTTGTTGTCGCGCTGCTTGTGGTCCTTCCAGCGGCCGAGCTGGCTGAACACTTTTTCCTGCGCCTTCTCGCGGATCGAGCAGGTGTTGATCAGGATCACGTCCGCCTCGGACTCGTCCAGGGTCAGCTCCATGCCGTGCGACGCCCTGAGCACGTCGGCCATCTTGGCCGAGTCGTACTCGTTCATCTGGCAGCCGTGGGTCTTGATGAAAAGCTTGGTGGGGGCAGGTTTGCCGCTCATGGCTTGCTCATGATTGGGGGTGCCGTGGTTCGTGGGACCGGAAGTGCGATCCGCCGGACCATGCAGTTTACCCTTGCGGTGGTCCACTCACCAGCCGAGCGGCGAGGCGGATCAAGCACTTGCGGCAGGCGGCGTTCGGCACGGGGCGCCCCGGCGAGAGCGATCCGAAAGCCGGCCGAAACGCTGCGCGGCGCACGGAACGGCCGCCGCGCACTTGGCGTCGGCCGCTGTTTGGCGGCACACTGCGCCCCATGTTCGGCGTCGCAAGCCATGGGGGAAGCGTCGGTCGCGCTGCAGGAAGCTTCCCGACAAGCTCGATCCTGTTCCGGGTCGCGATCTGCTGCGCGCTTTTGGCGGGGTTGTCCTGGTTGCCGGCGGCGCGCGCCGGCACGCTGTATCACTGCACCGGCGTGCATGGCGAGGCCGTATACAGCAACAGCATGGCGGGTTATCACGGGTGCCGGAAGATCGGCAGCTACGGGGCGGCGGCGCCACGTCACCGGGCGTTGCTGCGGTCGGCCTCGCTGACGCGAGTGACCGCTGCGGTCGTCACCACCGCCCTCAGTCTGGCGGCGGATGGTGCCGAGCCGACCTCGCTGGCAGGTGTGCGGGGAGCGGTCCGGACCGGCGCGCTCGCGCTCGACGGCGAACAGGTGCAACGCGTGGCACTGACCGGCGTGCGTGGTTCCGACGAGACCGGCGCGCAACCTGTGCCGGCGCCTGCGAGGCAGGTTCGCTCAGCCGGCTGGAGCTATCGCGAATTGCCGCCGGCGGCAGCGGCAGCGCCATCGGCGGCCGGGCCGCCGGGCGGTCGCGTGTTGCGCGGCGCGGTCTATCGGATCGTGCAGCCCGATGGCGGCGTGGAGTACACCAATGTGCACCCGGTGGGCGGGAGCGGTCGTGCCATCACCATGCTGTTCAGCTATATCGCGACCTGCGTCGCCTGCGACCTGCACTCGCCGATCCACTGGGGTCGCGTGCCGCTCAATCTCACTGCCTACGCCGGCGCGATCCGTGCGGCCAGCGTCGAATACGGTGTCGACGAGGCATTCCTGCGCGCGATCATCCATGCCGAGAGCGCATTCAACCCGCGTGCGATGTCGCTCAAGGGCGCCCAGGGGCTGATGCAGTTGATGCCGGCCACGGCCAGCGACATGGGTGTGCTGGACGCGTTCGATACCGACCAGAACATCCGCGGCGGCGCACGTTATCTGGGCCTCCTGCTGAGCGATTTCCACGGCAATGAAAAGCTGGCCGCCGCCGCCTACAACGCCGGTCCCGCAGCGGTGCAACGCTACAGCGGGGTGCCGCCGTATGCCGAAACCCGGGTGTATGTGGAGCGCGTGGAAATCCTGCGCAAGCGTTATGGCGCGGCCATCCACCAATCGCTGGCAGCGCGCGGATCGGGTTGATCGGCAGCGCGGTCAGGGGGGCTGATCGTTCAAGCCGGGGCTGGCGTTCATCGGTGGCCGCTGTACCACCTGGACGGGGACGTGGAACGGAACCCCATTGCGCAGCCCGGAAACCTCCACCGTGCTGCCGGGCTTGAGCGAGGCTTCGTGGCGGCGCAGGTCGGCCGGGTCGAGGATGTCGTCGGTGCCGATGCGCAACAGGATGTCATGCGGCTGGATGCCCGCCTGCGCCGCCGGCCCGCCGGGGTAGACCGCGGTCACCTGGGCTCCGCGCGCCGCCGCCGGCAGGCCGCTGTTGGCGGGCACCGGCACGAACGCGTAATCGGCGCCGATCCAGCCGCGTACCACGTGGCCGGTGGCGATGATCTGGTCCAGCACCTTCTTGGCGGTGGCGACGGGGATCGCGAAGCCGATGCCCTCGGCACCGGCGGCCTTGCCGATCAGCAAGGTATTGATGCCGACCAGATTGCCCTCCGCATCGATCAGTGCGCCGCCGGAATTGCCCAGGTTGATCGCCGCATCGGTCTGGATGAAATCCTCCGCGCTGGCGCTGTTCAATTGGCGACCCACGGCGCTGACGATGCCCATCGTGACGGTCTGGTTGAGTCCGAGCGGGTTGCCGATCGCCAGCACCACATCGCCGGCACGCAACGGCTGGCGGTCGGCCATGTGGATCACCGGCAGATTGCTGGCGTCGATCTTCAGCACGGCCAGATCGGTCTCCTCGTCGGCACCCACCAGCGTGGCCTTGGCGATGCGGCCGTCGTACAGCAGGACCTGGATGTCGGCGGCGTTGGCGATGACGTGATTGTTGGTCAGCACGTAACCCTGGCCGCGGGCGCTGACGATGACGCCCGATCCCAGGGTCTGCTCGCGGTGCTGGTAGGTGGTCGGCATGCCGCCGAACAGCTGCTGCAGCACCGGGTTGCTGTACATGCGCAAGGCCTGCTCGGTGATGATCTTGTTGGCGTAGATATTCACCACCGAGGGCGCCGCAGCGGCAACCGCGTCGGCATACGAGACCGGGCCGGTATCGCGGTGCGCGGCCGGAGCCGAAGCCGGCGGGGGCGGGGCGGCCAGGCCGAACCGTTCGCGCAGGCGTTCGCCGCTGCCGGGCCAGAACAGGCCGATCACGAACGCCAGCGCCAATCCGAGGATGACGAAGCGCGCGATGAAGGCGAAGGTGCCGACGGTAGGTTTCATGTCGAAGTGCGGGTTCCGGCAAGTCGTGGCGGTGAGTCGCGGCGGATCGACTTCGCCGGCAGGCAGCCTCGGGCAAGTCTACGCAGGCGCCCGCTGTCTGTCTGCCCGCAGCGGTTGATTTGGTGGCAATCCGGTTCGAATCCGCGTCGAATCGACTCCCGTCGTGAACGTCATCGTGTCGGCGCAGCGGAAAACGGGAGGTGAGGGAACGGGCTGCCCGTGGTGGCAGCGCAACGAAAGCCTGGTGGCACGCAATGGCCGTCCGGCCGCGCCGATCCGGCGTCGGGTGTCGTGCAGGGGCATGGGCAGCAATGCCGGCTCAATCCGCCGCCGTGCCGATGTGCCGCACCCGGCGAGCCTTCCGGAAGGCCGGACGCTTGCGTAGACTGCCCCGGGATCCGTCGATTTATTGTACGAGGCCGGACCCGCCGCTACACTAACCGGATTTTTGCGGGGTTCGAAAAACCCCCGCCATGATATTGCCAAGTACCGGAGAGCCTGATGGCGAATGAAATCGTCGATCACGGTCGCCGACGCTTCCTCACAGCAACCACCGCGGTGGTTGGCGGTGTCGGAATCGTCGCTGCGGCCGTACCCTTCCTGAAGTCGTGGGAGCCCAGCGCGCGGGCGAAAGCCGCAGGTGCGCCGGTCATAGCCGATATCAGCAGGATCGAGTCGGGTCAGAAGGTCGACTACGCCTGGCGCGGCCTGCCGGTTTTCGTGGTCAACCGGACTCCCGAGCAATTGGCAATACTGCCCAGCCTCGACCCGCGGCTGTCGGATCCGGACTCGACCGTCGACCAGCAGCCCGACTACATCAAGGGGCCCGATCGCTCGATCAAGCCGCAGTGGCTGGTCATGATCGGCATCTGCACCCACCTCGGTTGCGTGCCTGAAATGTGGCCGGCGATCAAGCCCGAACCATTCGATCCGGACTGGAAAGGCGGCTTCTTCTGCCCCTGCCACAAGTCGCGCTATGACCTCTCCGGACGCGTGTTCAAGGGCGTGCCGGCACCGAAGAACATGGCGATACCACCGTATAATTTCCTGGATGAAACCCACATCCAGATTGGCGTGGATCCGAAGGGGGCTGGCTGATGGCTAACGTATTCACCCGCATGGGCGACTGGGTCATCGAACGCTCGCCGGGCATGATGCCGATGTACCGCAGGCACATGACCGAGTACTACGCGCCGAAGAACTTCAACCTCTGGTACTACTTCGGTTCGCTGGCGATGCTGGTGCTGGTCAACCAGATCGTGACCGGCATCTTCCTCACCATGAACTACAACCCGAGCGCAGCCGGCGCGTTCGACTCGGTCGAGTACATCATGCGCGACGTGGAGTGGGGCTGGCTGATCCGCTACATGCATTCCACCGGCGCCTCGCTGTTCTTCGTGGTGGTGTTCCTGCACATGTTCCGCGGCATGATGTACGGCTCGTTCAAGAAGCCGCGCGAGCTGGTGTGGCTGCTGGGCATGCTGATCTACCTGGTGCTGATGGCCGAGGCATTCATGGGCTACGTGCTGCCGTGGGGCAACATGTCGTTCTGGGGCGCCAAGGTGATCATCTCGCTGTTCGGCACCATTCCCTACATCGGCGATTCGCTGGTGCAGTGGATCATGGGCGACTACATCCCGGCCGATGCGACGCTCAACCGCTTCTTCGCGCTGCATGTGATCGCGCTGCCGCTGGTGCTGCTGCTGCTGGTGGTGCTGCACCTGGCCGCGCTGCACGAAGTCGGCTCGAACAACCCGGACGGCGTGGAGATCAAGAAGGGTCCCAAGGGCAACCGCTGGGATGCGCTCAAGCCCGCCGACGGCATTCCCTTCCATCCGTACTACACGGTGAAGGACCTGTTCGGTGCGGGCTTCTTCCTGATGATCGCCGCCTTCATCATCTTCTTTGCGCCGACCTTCGGCGGCTGGTTCCTCGAGCACGACAACTTCATCCCGGCCAACAACCTGGTGACGCCGTCGCACATCAAGCCGGTGTGGTACTTCACCCCGTTCTACGCAATTCTCCGCATGATCCCGTCGTTCTTCGGCACCGCGGTGTGGGGCGTGCTGGGCATGTTCGGCGCGATCGCGGCGCTGTTCGCGCTGCCGTGGATCGACGTCGGCCAGGTCAAGTCGATCCGCTACCGCGGCACGGGATTCAAGGTGGCGCTCGGCCTGTT